>MHYJ01000139.1:403-6087 GCA_001828445.1 Planctomycetes bacterium RBG_16_43_13 | reverse complement strand
GATAGCGGACATCTCCGATTCGCCGGTTGTAAGCCCAGCAGTTGCCGCCTTCTGTAGCGCCATAAATTGACCTGAGTCAAGGTTCGCCTTCAACCCTCTAAGCGTCTCAAGAATCTGGGAATTCCCGCAAGCCCACGCCATACGCCACCCCGCCATAGAGAACGTCTTCGTCATTGAGTGAACCTCAATCCCTACATCCTTTGCACCATCAATTTCGAGAAATGAGATTGGTTTCTCTTCGTAATAAAGTTCAGCGTAAGCGGCGTCGGATACTACGATTATGTTATATTTATTAGCAAAGGCAACCAACCTCTTATAAAAATCCTTAGTAGCGGTTGCTCCAGTAGGATTATTTGGGTAATTCACGAATATAACCTTTGCCTTTTTCGCTATATCCTCTGGTATAGATGAGAGGTCTGGTAGAAAATTATTCTCCCTCTTCAGCGGCATCGCATACGGCTCTGCAAGGGCGAAAATCGTGCCAGAACGATACGGCGGATATCCCGGCTCTGGTATCAGTATAACGTCGCCCGGCTCTGTTAGTGCAAGGGGCAGATGCGCTATGACTTCTTTAGAGCCGATACCGTGCAGAACTTCTTTCTGTGGGTCGAGTTTGACGTTATATCTTTTCTCCATCCAACGCGCCACTGCATAACGAAATTCGTCAATCCCTTGAGTAGTGGCATATTGGTGTATTCCGTCATCATACAAAGAAGCAACAAGTTTATTTATCACTAATTCCGGTGGTGGCTGGTCAGGGTCGCCGATGCCGAGGTTTATTATATCCTTACCTTTTGCCTCAAGTTCTCGCTTTTTCTTCTCCATCTCTGCAAAAATATACGGTGGGAGCTTGTCGAGACGACTTGAACGTCTGAAGTTCATATTACTGATTTGAAAAACTGTGTATTATCTCTTCGAGAACTGTGTGCCGCGTCTGGCACCGTGACGGCCGAACTTCTTTCTCTCTTTCATCCTCTGGTCTCTCGAGAGCAATCTTTCTTCCTTTAGTTTCGGTTCGAGTGACGGCTCCGCCGCTTTAAGCGCCCTCGCTAAACCCAAGCGAACTGCACCTGCCTGACCAGTAATGCCGCCTCCCTTTACGCTTGCGAACACATCATACTTGCCAAGCGTCCGCGTAATGTGGAGCGGCTCTATCGCATCTACCCTATTTTGCTCTGTAGTAAAATATTTCTCAAATGGCTTGCCATTTACCAATATCTTACCACTGCCACCAGAGGCAAGCCGTATCCGCGCAACTGCGGTTTTCCTGCTACCGGTACCCCATATATATTCTTTGCCCTTTTCCTTACTTCCAGCAGGGGCGCTACCAACCTTACTTTCAGTTTTTTCTGTCATAATTATTCTCAATACTGTCTAACATTTAATTTCAAGTGGCATCGGCTTCTGTGCTTCGTGAGGATGTTTATCGTCGCTATAGACCTTTAATTTAGAAGCCATATGTCTCCCTAACGTAGTGCGAGGGAGCATACGGGTAACTGCTAACCTGACCACCTCAGAAGAATCTCTTTTCATCATCTCCGAGAGCGACCTCTCTCTCCTACCGCTTGGATAGCCGGAAAATCTCTGATACTTTTTTTGCGTCAGCTTCCTGCCGGTAAATTTAACCTTGTCAGCATTTACCACTACCACAAAATCACCAGTATCAAGATAGGTGGCGTAGGTCGGCTTATGCTTACCCATAAGGATTGTTGCCACTCTTGTTGCGAGCCGTCCAAGTATCTTATCAGAGGCGTCAACTATATACCATTGCCTCTTTACTTCACTCGCTTTTACAATGTGTGTTTTCATAAACGTATTCTTCAGAAGGAAGGGTGTTTATAATAAGAGTTGCGCCAGAAGTCAAGAGATTTAATCAGCATCCTCAGTTTGCTTCCGCCTTTTCTCATCTTTAGATGGTGAACTTTCTGCTGGTTTCTTCTTAAAGAACTGGGATATATAAAATATATTCGGCGCTAAAAGGACAGCGGCAATGAGGAGAGGTATTGCCTGCTTGGTATAGTATGCTATCAGAAGCCATACCAACCCAACGAGAAGCGTAAATAATGTAGCAACTTCTCTTCGATGCTCTTTTATACTTGCCCATAAGCCGTAAGAAGTAGGGACACTTTGAGATTTAGAAGCCGAAGGTGATTCAACCGCTTGCTTCTCGCTATCAACTTTAGAGGGTATAAGAGGAGGTTTATCGTCTTTCTTAGGTATCTGCTCTTCTTTACTCTCGGGTTGCTTATCTTGTGTAGACATTATTTCCTTGAGGACCTTTTGTTTATCTACACCGCTATCTACATCAGGATTGACGTTTTCTGCCATATAGAATATTACTTATCCGATGATTTTGGCTTACCCTCTATGGGGGCAGGTTGTAACTTACTATCTGTCTTATTAGCCGATTGCTTCGCTTCGAGTTCTTTTGCCTTTTCGTCTGCCTTTCTACGTTTCTCTAAATCCTCCCACCAGTCGCGCCACTTAGAATAAGACCTGCCGTGGTCTTCGCCGTTTATCTTTATGAGGGAGACAGATGCCGAATATACTACTCTATGGTCATCATCTCGTAACATCTCTATGAGATACGGATTTGCCGACTTATCCTTAAAACTACCAAGCACAATGGCGGCATTACTCCTCACTAATGGCGATTTATCTGTAGTCCCTTTATCCGCTATAACTTGCATTGCATCCTTTCTACCAATAGTTCCGAGTGCGAGTATGACGTGTGCCCGCACATCTATACTGCCGTCGTTAAGAAGCTGGAGAAGTCGCTCATACAAACCACTATCTTTCCCCTCACGTAAGATATATATAAAAGCATACGTGGCGGCACTACGAACTGATGCATCACCATCATCCAGCAGAATCTTTAACAGCTCAATTGGGGTGTCCTCGAAACCGAGCATACCAAGAGAAAGCGCCGCATTTATCCTAACAATATTATCAGTATCAGCAAGTGCATCCACAAGCGGGGCAACTATTTCCCTATCTTTTATATAGCCAAGGGCAGCCGCGGCAGAAGCCCGCCTATTCACACTGCCATTTTTCAGTGCTTCCAAAAGCGATTCCCTATTCTTTTCAGCCAAGTTAGATATCTCTGCCTCCATTGTGGCTACCTCTGCGGGCTTTCTATCTTTTGAACTATCCTCGAGCAACCTCATCTTATTATACATATCCTCCATCGGCGTGGGCGCAGAGGCGCAGCCGAGCAAAAGCATAAAAATCCATACTCCTACTGTCTTCGCTATCATATCTCTACGCATTTAACGATTTTTACACCAAATAGTTTGTTTAGCCACATCCCCATACCGCTACTTTGAAAAAGGTATTGTCGCATATAATATAAAAGATTGCAAAAACTATTGACTTTTTTAATCAACGAGCATATACTTTCGATATGGATGGCAAAATAATAGGTGATGGCGTTACCTTTGATGATATTCTTATCCTGCCCAGCAAGTCCGATGTCCTGCCGATAGATGTAGATGCGCATACATCTCTGACAAGAGAGATAAAACTGAACATCCCCATCGTTTCTGCCGCTATGGATACTGTTACGGAGTCCCGCCTCGCTATCGCTATCGCACAAGAAGGCGGTATCGGTATCATCCACCGCAATATGTCCATAGATGACCACGTCCTCGAGGTTACGAAGGTAAAACGTTCCGAGAGCGGCGTAATCTTCGACCCCATCTGTCTCCCTCCTGATGAGACAATCGGCACTGCTAAAAAAATAATGAAAGACCACAATATATCAGGCATCCCTATTACTAAAGGCACCAAACTTGTAGGTATCCTGACTATACGCGACCTACAATTCCAAAGCAATAATGATAAAAAGATTACAGAAGTAATGACCAAGACAAATCTCGTAACCGCCTCTACTAATACCACTCTCGAAGAGGCAAAGGATATACTGCACAAAAATAAGGTCGAGAAGCTACTCCTCATTGATAAGGATTACAACCTGAAGGGGCTGATAACGATTAAAGACATAAATAAACTCTCGCAGTATCCGAACGCCTGTAAAGATGACAGGGGACGTCTCCGCGTCGGTGCCGCAGTAGGAGTCCACGATGTCGAGCGCGCCTCCGCACTCATAGAGGCAGATGTGGATGTCCTCGTCGTGGATACAGCTCACGGACACTCAAGCAATGTGATTAACACCGTTAGAGAAATAAAGAAGAAATTCCCCAAAGTGCAGATAATCGCAGGCAATATCGCCACCGCAGATGCAACTAAGGATTTAATAGACGCTGGTGCAGATGCAGTAAAGGTAGGAATAGGTCCCGGTTCTATATGCACTACTCGAATAGTCGCAGGCGTAGGCGTCCCGCAGGCAACGGCTATATATAACTGTGCCAGAGAGGCGGATAAATACGGCGTCCCCGTAATAGCAGACGGCGGCATCAGACACTCAGGCGACATCACGAAGGCAATCGGTGCAGGGGCACATTGCGTTATGATAGGCGGCCTCTTCGCAGGTGTTACAGAAAGCCCAGGCGAGACGATTCTCTATAAAGGCAGGACATATAAGTCCTACAGAGGTATGGGGTCTTTAGGTGCGTTGATGAAGGGTTCGAGAGACCGCTACGGACAGAAGGGCGTAGAAGATGCAGGTAAGCTCGTCCCTGAGGGCGTCGAGGGACGCGTCCCATTCAAGGGACCACTCGCCGACTTCATATACCAGTTAATCGGAGGTCTCCGCGCTGGTATGGGCTACGCAGGCGTCAGAAATATAGAAGACCTCCGAGCAAAGGCACGATTTATCCGCGTGTCGCTCGCAACCTTGAAGGAGAGCCACCCACACGACGTCTACATAACGAAGGAGTCGCCGAACTATTCTCCGGAGCAGGAAGAAATGGAGTAGTGTCGTGGACTTTCTTGTCGTAATTTTTGTAATCTTGGCAATCATCATAATCACCGTAGGTATTTTCTATAGCTCCGTTTTAGAAAGAAAGCGAAGAGAGGCATTACAACGTTTAGCCAATCAGATAAATTTATCCTTTGCATACGGTGATTTATTCAACATAGAAACTACTTACGAGTATCATTCCCTTTTCCGAGAAGGCACGGACGACCGCTATGCATACAACATTCTCTATGGAAATTATCGTAATCGCCCAATAAAGTGTTTTGACTACCATTATGCTACTTATAGCCATTCCAAAAATGGAACCACTAAACACGACCATTATCACTCAGGCGTTCTCGTAGAACTAAATATAACAATGCGATATCTATTCATCCGTTCGGAAACATTCCTTGACAAGGTTGCCGGTGCTGTGGGCTTTGATGATATCGACTTTGAATCAGCAGAGTTCAGCCGTAACTTTTACGTCAAGAGCGAAGATAAGAAATTCGCCTATGATGTCATCCACCAACGTATGATGGAGTTTCTACTAAGCCGCCCACGATACCATATAGAATTATATAATCGGACTATATTGATATATCAGGGTGGCACCCTCAAACCAGAAAATGTTGAGTATATGTTGAATATGGCAACTGACTTTGTTAACCTGTTCCCCGACTATCTGTTGCAGAAACTCAGTTAATAGATAAATATGGAAATCCTATATATAGCTGGCGGGCTTTTCGTCATAATCGCTCTCTTCGTTATTATCACATATAATACGCTGGTAAATCTACGCAATCTCCGCACGGAGTCGTGGTCG
>MHYJ01000139.1:0-349 GCA_001828445.1 Planctomycetes bacterium RBG_16_43_13 | reverse complement strand
GTAGTCAAGGGCTACGCAAGCCACGAACAACAAACTTTAGAGGAGGTAACACGTCTGCGAGCACAGGCAGTATCATCTATCGGCTCGCCTAATAGCCAGGCAAAGGATGAAAATGAACTGATACGCGGTCTCCGCACCCTCTTTAGTGTTGCGGAGAAATACCCCGACCTGAAGGCAAGCAACAACTTTCTCGAGCTACAGAATGAACTACGCAACACGGAGGATAGGATACAGGCGGCTCGTAGATTCTTTAACGCTAATGTGCGGGACTATAATAATAAGGTGCAATCCTTTCCCTCCAACATAATAGCCAGCATATTTAATTTCAGACAGGAGGAATTCTTCGAGA
>MHYJ01000138.1 GCA_001828445.1 Planctomycetes bacterium RBG_16_43_13 | reverse complement strand
ATACGTTAAAGTAATGAAATATACGACTAAGAACTGGATAGATACAGCCAATTATGATATTAAAACAGCGGTGGCTGAGACTAGACAAACGATTAAAAGCATAATCCGGAAATATATATGTAACCTTGCATCCCTTGGAATCTCTATTCAAAAGGTGATTTTATTTGGTTCTTACGCTAATGGTACTTTTACAAAAGATAGTGATATTGACATTGCCGTCATATCCAATGAGTTTGAAAAAATGAGGTTATGGGATAAAGCAAAATACCTTGGAAGGGCTGCAAGAGGAATCCCTTATCCAATAGAAGCAATAGGTGTATCGCCTTCCGAATTTGAAAAATCCAGACAGGGAACCTTGATTGATGAAGTAAAAAGGAACGGAATAGAGATTCAGATTTAGATTTATTATAGGGACTGTCTGACCAAAACAATCTGGTGGAAAAGCAGTCTGGAATTAGTTCTTCCTGGTGTCTCAAGGTAGCAAGGGACGGGTATGTATTAGTTTGCATATTTTCAAGAGGCGTTCGCAGAGTTCATTATAGAACAGATGGGCGATGTCGGCAGGGAATTAAATACGGTGTCCCCGGAATTAAACCACTTCATAAAAATGGTGGTCTCGAATATCTGGGAATGGAGTGGTACCGATTACCTGGGACGTGACAGAATATTTATATCAAATTAATGTGCAGAATTATTAGTCTAATTTCAATAAATTTACGGTAAATAAGTTGACTTTTAATTGTTCTTCAATCTATATTGTTTGTGGTGGTAGAATACGTTTAAAAAGATTGTTAGGCGGACAAATTACGTTATCACAATCTTAAAAAGAATAGGAGAAAAGAAGCCACCATGCCAATCCCTGAAGCATATGTAAACAACGTTGGCAATCTGTCGAAGTTTCTCAATGAGATTCGATCCGCTGGTGTTCCGGAGCGGGTAACCTTCGAATTTCTAAAAACGTTGGGATTCAAGAGCAGTAATGATCGCCCGATAATTACCGTCCTTAAGGGAATAGGTTTTCTTGATCAAAACGGTAGTCCTACTGAGGCCTACCGTGCATACCGCGACCATAACCAAGGGCCTCGTGTGTTGGCAAATGCGCTTAAGCAAACATACTCCGATATATTTCTCGCGAACACCAAAGCCCATGAACTACCAGTCGATAAGTTAAAGGGCATAATTGCTACAAAAATCTCTAAAGGCGAAGGGGTCGTGAAACTGATAGCTGCAACATTCAAGACCCTCGCAAAGGCGGCGGATTTTTCTGACGGACCGGTAGTCATTCCAGAATCTGCGATTGCTGAAGATATCGAATTAAAACAACCAAATGAAGAGGGACCCCACTTATCGCACCCTGCTAAGGCGAAAATGATAAGTGGTCATGGTGCTGCCCTTCACTACAACATTCAGATTCATTTTCCAACGACAACCGACGTCACCGTTTACAACGCCATCTTCAAGAGCTTGAAGGAACATCTATTATGATTGAGAGTGACACACAAGCGGGAATTCGTGACTTTGTCTTTCGAGGGTTGCTCTGTTTAAACTCACTGCAGCAACTCGCGCACACAGGTGTTTACCTTCGCGATACACATCGGCGACTCGGGCGCGCACTATCTGATCTATCGTTCGCCGAGTTTAGCACACAAATTCAAGATGGTGCCGAAAAAATGTCTCGGCTCTATGTCGCATTTTTTGCTTTGAGAACTCCGTGCGCGAACTAGTTGCGCAGAAGCTTCGTGACTCACATGGGGATAACTGGTGGGATACAAAGGTGACTGCAACAATTCGAAGCAAGGTTGAAGCCAGGAAGACTCAAGAACAAAAGAATAAGTGGCACCAGCCACGGAGTAAGGCGAACATAAACTATACAGATTTCGGTGATATGCCAGGTATCATCCTCAATAACTGGACAGATTTTGAGGACTTATTTGATTCCCAAGAGTGGGTCAAATCCCGCTTTGGAGAAATGGAGAAGTCTCGAAACGTTATAGCGCATAATAACGTACTTGAGGATGCAGAGATTGATCGAATCCGTCTATACCTACAGGATTGGGCTAGAATCGTCGGGCTTTGATATGCGCTCAACAAATCACCCAGCGGACATCATTGGACGGTAGAAACAGACAACATGCATCCAAGTCCAAAAAGGAGATAGTAAAATGCCAAAAAGACAAGTCTTCTATAGTTTCCATTTTGATAACGATGTGATGAGAGTACAGCAAATTCGCAATATGGGTGTTATAGAAGGCAATACACCAGTTTCAGCAAATGACTGGGAAGAAGCAAGAAAGAAACCTGGGGCAATTGAAAAATGGATTGATGACAACATGAAATACAGGTCTTGCGTGATTGTTCTTGTTGGTTCAGAAACAGCAAATCGTCCTTGGGTGAAGTATGAGATTAAAAAGGCATGGGATGATGGAAAAGGATTGGTTGGTATATATATCCATAACTTGAAAGATCCAAGGACATCGAATTATTCTCCATACTACGGAAAATGTATTCAAGGGCAAAATCCATTTGATCAGTTTAACTTTGATAGTGGTAAAAAACTATCAAATGTTGTTAAATGCTATAATCCAAGTAGTACTGATGCATACAATGACATAAAAAACAATATTGAGAATTGGATAGAAAAAGCAATCCAGATAAGGAATTGAAGTGAGTATAGAAAATGAATTTAAGGAGAACTCTCAGGCTGTACAGGCTCATCTGACTATACAGCAAGCTGTTATCCAGCGCATGGCCGGAAACAGCGCATCGTCAAAAGCGTGGTGTGTGACGCTTGTTTCTGCAATCCTCGTGATTATTGCAGATAAGGGAAAGCCCCAATATGCATGGATAGCCATAATTCCAACTCTTTTGTTCTTAATTCTGGATGCTTACTACCTAGCATTAGAAAAAGGGTTCCGAAACTCCTATAACAGTTTTATTCAAAAGCTTCATGAACAGTCACTATCTGCCCCTGATTTGTTCGTAGTAACCCCCAAAGGTGGCTTGGTTGGCCTTTTTTTCAAGTCCCTTGGTTCTTTTTCGGTTTGGCCGTTTTATGCAATGCTATTTGGAATGATCTATGCGACAAAGGTATTTGTTATCTAATTTTCAGGAAAGCACTGGAACATACAATGACTAATTATCCTAATTCATGGTGGTGGCACAGTGGCAAATAGTTTCAAGAGTGACGACAGTTTTCTAAGAAAACTTGCAGTCGGTGCCGCAGGCACAAATGCGACTATAACCAGGTTAAAAGCTATGGGTTTCAACCCTATAGAACTTGAGCGTGGGTCAACAGGCTTCAAAATCTGGAAAAAAATCAAAATCAAGCGCGTCCGTGTTCCCGACATTCTATGCTTAAACACTGGCTTACGGTTCGAATCCCGTGGCAAGACAAAGCTTGAGATATCAATGTCACATTCCCTCAATGATCCGAAACGTGCTTGGGATGCTGGTATGCGGGACGACGACCTTGTTTCAATTGTCGTCTTCGAGCAAAGCGACGATTCTCCTGTTAATCTGAAACAAACCTCGCCTGTTCACTTCGTTAGCGTGAAGGAAATGCGGAAGGCATTTGCCGGTAACCAAGTGTCTATCACTAAACCTAAAGGGGTCGAGGAAGGTTCCGAAATACGAGTGATGTGGACATGTGCTGGCGCCAACCAGCGATCGATTGTCTTCGCTGTGGAACCCGGAAAGGTCAGTCTGACTTCTGTCCCGGAGGCACGGTGTCAATCCATCAAGTTGAGCCGGAACAGAGGCAAGATAACTCTTTTGCCACAGGTCAAAGTCGGCGACACTATCGAGTTCAATCAGATTGTGGCAGCAGTTGTACCTGTTAGCACAACTCTACAATGCCCCCCTTCGGTTGGGGAAACTTACTTTATAGATAAACTCGGAAGTGTCAACCTGAGCGAGCGGTACGCCGCCGCAAAAGCATTGCGGTATCGAGGCCACACCACAGCCAAGCCGGTGCTCCAATCCAGAATGACCGATGCCGATGAGGATATTTATGTCCAACTTGAGGCTGCGGCTGCGCTTGCGGCATATGACGACCCTAACGGCTGGGAGTTCATGGAGAGCAAATTACGCAGTCCGGTCATGACGGTTCCCCTTGAAACACAGCTTGAAACGGTCATTGTAGCATCCGAAATACCCAAGAGCCGGAGCGAACGGCTACTGATCGAAGTATTGCAGGATTCGCACCGAGACGATGAACTGCGCGCTGGAGCAGCATGGGCACTTGGGCAATTCGCTTCCGTTACATCAGCGACGGCACTCGTTGACACCTTCAACTCAAGTCCTTTGGAAATCAAGGTCGAAGCTGCACGAGCGCTTTTGCGAATTGCTGAGCCACAAATTCCCCACTTGATTGATCTCCTGAAGAATGGCGACCCCGCCAAGCGAGACGGCCTCTCATGGGTGCTTGCTCGTACTGGCAAATTTAATTTATCAGACATGATTGCAGGGGCCGATGAGAATCTTAGAAGATGGATGAGTTACATCGTTGGTTTTGGTAAAGAAAAATTCGTTCAGCGCGATGTTGAAGCCATCTGCAAGGCAGACCCAGAGGTCTATTTCGCTGCAAGTGTCTTGTGGCAGATTGTATCAAGCTGGGTCAATGACCTTAGGGAATATTGATATGCGAAGTAAACCGCTTTACCACACCGCGAAAGGTCAAGCCTACGTTGGCGATTCGCTTGCGCTTCTTGCTGAGTTGCCAGACGCCAGCATTGATCTGGTTATGACATCACCGCCGTTTGCACTGCGACGTCAAAAGACTTACGGCAATGTCGAGGAGACAGAATACGTTCAGTGGATTAAGCCTTTCGGAATAGAGCTATTTCGAGTTCTTAAGGAGACTGGGAGCTTCGTTCTTGACTTGGGGGGGGCGTACCGGTCAGGTATACCGTCTCGGTCTCTATATAACTTTCGGGTGTTGCTCGCCTTTTGTGATGAGATAGGATTTCATCTGGCAGAAGATTTTTACTGGTTTAATCCGGCGAAGTTGCCATCACCTATTGAATGGGTCAACAAACGGAAAATCAGGGCAAAAGACTCAGTCAATACAGTGTGGTGGTTTAGCAAAACCGATTTCCCAAAGGCAGACGTTCGGAAGGTATTAGCACCATATTCCGACCGAATGAAAAAACTTATTGAAGACCCGGGGAGTTTCTATAAACCGAAGAAACGCCCATCAGGTCATGACATAAGTGCAAGGTTTGGCAAAGATAATGGAGGAGCAATTCCTTCCAACCTCCTTTCTATACCCAACACCGACAGCAATTCAAGCTATCTCCGGCTCTGCAAGGAACTTGACTTTGAATGCCATCCGGCGCGATTCCCTTCGGAGCTTCCTGCGTTCTTTATCAAGATGCTGACCGACGAGGAAGATATCGTTCTTGACATCTTTGGCGGATCAAACACCACCGGACTTACTGCCGAATCTCTGAATAGAAAATGGCTGACGTTTGAGCTTAAACAGGAGTATCTTGCAGCCTCCGTGTTGAGGTTCCTTGATGGATATGGTGTCGAGGAAATAAGGGAGATACTTGAAAAGCTTCAAGCCCATCAGGCTAATTACTCACTCGGAAAAGTCTACTGCAGCCTTGAACCAGTTAGGGCAATCAAGCAAAGGGGACAACGGATTAGTCAGTCGTCTTTATTTCCCTTTGAAAATGATTCCGATAAAAAGATGAACGCAGAAAACGCCCAACAAGATGCTGCACCGGATGGCAATTCCGCTGCGCTCCATTGCTACCGCTGAGCTTGGTCATTAGGTGGGATGACCAATATTCAAAACGGAGTTAAATAATATGGCATCCATCAGTGTGCGTGTCGTGGACGCACGAACAGGAGCCTCTTAGCTGTGAGAAGGAGTATGGTGAACGTGGCGGCTCGTGAAGTCGCCGACTAAACGTAGTTGGACGAAAAATACAATGAAAAAATGTTAAACTCGATCCATGCAGAACTCATTAAAAGCCATTCATAAAATAATAACCGGCGATAGCAGGCAAATGAACCTTATCCCTGATAAATCAGTTCATCTGGTTATTACTTCGCCTCCCTATTGGCAATTAAAAGACTACGGTACAGAGAATCAAATCGGTTTTCACGAAAGTTATGAAAGTTATATCAATAACCTGAATCTTGTCTGGAAAGAGAGTCTCAGGGTATTACATCCTGGGTGTCGGCTTTGCATTAACATCGGTGATCAGTTTGCCCGTTCGGTTTATTACGGGCGTTATAAAGTAATTCCAATCAGGACGGAAATAATCAAATTTTGCGAAACCATTGGCTTTGACTATATGGGTGCAGTTATCTGGCAGAAGGTT
>MHYJ01000137.1 GCA_001828445.1 Planctomycetes bacterium RBG_16_43_13 | reverse complement strand
CACGCCGATATATCAACAACTCAGATATACACCAAAGTAACCCCTGAAAGGCTTAAAAAGGTGCACAAGGAATATCACCCGCGGGGGTAAAAAGGGATCGAAAGTAATTTTTTAAAAAACTCGGGAATCCTTGATTTTGTCGGAAAAGCTTACACTGCTTAATATTTACAATACATCTTCTTAAAAAATCTTTAAAAATCAAAGGGTTTTAAAACGGCATAGATTTTGCATTATATTTGAATATAAAAAAAGAGGATAAAGATGTTTAAAAAAATTGTTCTGGTCGTGATACTTATTGTGGGAGGGGTTCTACTCCAAGACCATGAATCATCAGCTTCATGGGTTACAACAACAGTTGAGAGTAAGGAGACCGTTGGGAAATGGACTTCAATAGCATTGGATTCAAACGACAAAATCCATATAAGCTATTTACATGGCTATCCAAACTATCAACTCAGATATGCAAACAATGTTCCTGGCGCATGGAATACATCTGTTCTTGATAGCGGGCAGGGAACCGGTACACATTCTTCAATAGCAATAGACTCCAGCGACAAAGTGCATATAAGCTACTATGATAATTATCCTATTTATGATCTCAAGTACGCAACAAATTCTTCTGGAATATGGGTTACTTCAACAATTGATAGTACTGGCTGTGTAGGAAGCGATACTTCGATAGCGATAGACTCTAACAATAAAGTACATATAAGTTATAGAGATGAAAGTAATGGTGACCTAAAATATGCAAACAATGTTTTTGACACATGGGATGTCACAACCCTCGATAGTGTAGGACTTGTCGGAGAGTATTCTTCAATAGCAATAGACTCAAATAACAAAGTGCATATAACTTATTATGATAGAACAAACGGTGACCTGAAGTATGCTACAAATTCTTCAGAAATCTGGACAACAACAACTGTTGATAGCACAGGAGACATTGGAGAGTATACTTCAATAGCAATAGACTCAAATAACAAAGTGCATATAAGTTATTATGATAGAACAAACGGCGACCTCAGATACGTAACTGATTTTTCTGGCATATGGGTTGCGACCACCGTTGACAGTGTAGGAGATGTAGGGCAGTATACTTCCATAGCGATAGACCCCAATAATCAGGCTCATATCAGCTATTATGATGTGACTAACAGCAGTCTCACATATGCGGTTAACATTTCTGGTACATGGGTCGCAACAACACTCGATAACTCAGGGGATGTAGGAATGTATACCTCCATAGCAATAGACTCAAATAACTATGTACATATAAGCTATTTAGATGGCTACAATAGTTACTGGAATCTCAAATATGCAACGAATGTTCCATTGGTTGACAATGATGGAGATGGTTATACATCAAACATAGACTGTAATGACAATGACCCAACAATTAATCCCAGCGCTGTAGAAGGACCATTCGGAAATGTAACTTGCAGTGATGGGAAAGACAATAACTGCGACCATTTAATTGATGCTGCTGACCCGCTCTGTGCAGTGAGTCAGCCTGACCTTATCATCTCTAGTTTATCTGCTCCATTAACAGCAATGCCAAGTTCTACCATCGTTGTAAAAGATACAACCAGGAATAACGGCCCAGGCACTGCAGACTCTTCAACTACCAAATTCTACTGGTCTACCAACAGCACATATGATGCAGGAGATACTGAGATTGGAAGCAGAGTAATACCATCTCTTGCCGCAGGAGCTGCAAGTTCAGGAAGCACTTCTGTAACTATTCCTGCTGGAACATGCACAGGCACATATTACATTATTGCTGTAGCAGATGCAGATAATGCAGTTTCTGAGACTAATGAAACAAATAATACTAAATATAAGTCAATAAAGGTAGGTCCTGACCTTATAGTATCTGCTCTTACTGCTCCATTAACAGTAGGTCCCGGACAGATTATCTCTGTGAATGATACAACAAAGAACAGCGGAGGATGTATTGCAGGAGCCTCAACCACTAAACTTTACTGGTCTGCCAATGCCGCATATGATATAGGGGATACCTATCTTGCAAGCAGGGCAGTGCCATCTCTTGCCGCAGAAGCTGCAAATGCAGGAAGCACATCTCTAACTGTTCCTGCAGGCGCTTCTATTGGAACTTATTATATCATAGCAAGGGCAGATGCTGATAATGCAGTTTCAGAGACAAGCGAGACAAATAATAACAAGGGCAAATCCATTAAAATAGGGCCTGACCTTATAGTATCAGCCCTTACAGTTCCGACGAGTGCAGCAAGGGGTTCAACCATTTCAATTAAAGACACGACAAAGAACAGTGGAGGAGACACAGCAGGAGCTTCAACTACAAAGATTTACTTGTCTACCAACAGCACATATGATGCAGGAGATACTGAGATTGGAAGCAGAGTAATACCATCTCTTGCCGCAGGAGCTGCAAGTTCAGGAAGCACTTCTGTAACTATTCCTGCTGGAACATGCACAGGCACATATTACATTATTGCTGTAGCAGATGCAGATAATGCAGTTTCTGAGACTAATGAAACAAATAATACTAAATATAAGTCAATAAAGGTAGGTCCTGACCTTATAGTATCTGCTCTTACTGCTCCATTAACAGTAGGTCCCGGACAGATTATCTCTGTGAATGATACAACAAAGAACAGCGGAGGATGTATTGCAGGAGCCTCAACCACTAAACTTTACTGGTCTGCCAATGCCGCATATGATATAGGGGATACCTATCTTGCAAGCAGGGCAGTGCCATCTCTTGCCGCAGAAGCTGCAAATGCAGGAAGCACATCTCTAACTGTTCCTGCAGGCGCTTCTATTGGAACTTATTATATCATAGCAAGGGCAGATGCTGATAATGCAGTTTCAGAGACAAGCGAGACAAATAATAACAAGGGCAAATCCATTAAAATAGGGCCTGACCTTATAGTATCAGCCCTTACAGTTCCGACGAGTGCAGCAAGGGGTTCAACCATTTCAATTAAAGACACGACAAAGAACAGTGGAGGAGACACAGCAGGAGCTTCAACTACAAAGATTTACTTGTCTACAAACACAATATATGATGCAGGAGACGCATATCTTGCAAGCAGGGCAATACCGTCTCTTGCAGCAGGAACAACAAGTGGAGAAAACACATCAGTAATCATACCTTCTGGAATAACCACAGGCACTTACTACATCATAGCAAGAGCAGATGCTGATAATGTGGTTACAGAGGCAAATGAGAACAATAATAATATGTATAAGAAAATAACAATAAGTCCGTAATGCGGTTGGATGATAATACGACATGTCAGGAAGACCTTTCTTGAATAGAAAAAGGTCTTCCTGAATTTTCTATTCGAATAATACAATTAACTATAGAAGACTCAGAGAAAAACACGATGTGAGAGGCCTAAAAAATTTGACAATATCAATATGAAATTAAAACCGACGAAGCATCTTATGAAAAATGCAGTAAAAGTAATAGGAGTTTTGTTTTTATTAATATTTCTTTCCTCACTTGCTTTTGCAAAAACAAGCGGGGAATCAGACAAAAATACTGTGATAAAGAAGGTATCAGGACTTCTGATGCCATTCATTGAGAATCAAGGACAGATTAAAGATAAGACTGTTAAGTTTTATGCAAACACCTTTGCAGGGACAGTATTTGTGACTGACAAAGGAGAGATTGTTTATAGCCTTATTAAGAGTGAGAACTCAGAACTGAGAAGTAGGAAGTTAGAAAACAGACAAAACAACTCAGAACTCCAGACTCCGAACTCTCAACTCTTAACTCATAACTCTTTAACAAAGGCAGTTACAATAAAAGAGACTCTTGAGCGTCCTGAACAATCAGAGATAAAGGGCATCAACAAATCAGAGATTAAAGTAAATTATTTTGTTGGAGGCAAAGATAACTGGAGGACAAACATATCCACATGGCAGGAAGTAACCCTTGGAGAGGTTTATAAAGGCATAGAGCTTAAGCTAAAGGCATATGGCAAGAACGTGGAGAAAATCTTTACAGTAAATCCAAAAGGTTCAGTTGAAGATATAAAGCTAAAATTAGAGGGCGCAAAGAGTCTAAGGATAAATGACAATGGAGAGCTTGAGATAGAGACAGAGATTGGAACTGTCAAGTTTACAAAACCCATAGCCTATCAGGAGATTGAAGGAAAGAGGATGGGGGTAGATGCAAGATACATGATACCTGATGCAGGCTCCAAGATGCAGGATAATAACTCCGAACTCCAAACTCTTAACTCTCAACTTATGTATGGTTTTCAGGTTGCACAATACGATGAAACAAAACCACTTATTATAGACCCGCTTCTATCATCCACATTCATTGGGGGAAGTGGTGATGATTACGCCGATGCCCTTGCCATAGACTACTCGGGCAATGTGTTTGTTGCAGGATGGACATCTTCATCTGATTACCCGTCAACTGCCGGCGCTTATGATACAACATATAATGGCAGCTCCATGGATGTTTTTGTTTCAAAACTCAATAGCGAACTTACGAGTCTCCTCTCATCAACATTCATTGGAGGAAGTGGTGATGATTACGCCGATACCCTTGCCATAGACTCCTCGGGCAATGTATTTCTTACAGGGTGGACATCTTCATCTGATTACCCGTCAACTGCCGGCGCTTATGATACAACATATAATGGGGGTCCAAAGGATATCTTTATTTCCAGACTGAATAACGATCTTACAAGTCTTCTCTCATCAACATTTATCGGGGGAGGCAGTGAAGAATCTGCCCGTCCCGTTGCCATAGATTCTCTGGGCAATGTGTTTGTTGCAGGGTGGACATCTTCATCTGATTACCCGTCAACTGCCGGCGCTTATGATATAACATTCAATGGTAACCCCGGAGATGTCTTTGTTTCAAAGCTCAACAGCGACCTTACGGGACTCCTTGCGTCAACATTCATTGGAGGAAATGGTAAGGAGTATGCCCGTGCCCTCGGCACGGATTTCTCAGGCAATGTGTTTGTTGCAGGATGGACATCTTCATCTGATTATCCTGCAACTGATAGTGCTTATGATACAACTTTTAATGGCGTCTGGGATGTTTTTGTTTCAAAGTTCAATTATGGTCTTACAGAGCTCCTTGCGTCAACATTTATTGGAGGAAGTACCTATGAGTCAGTTCCTGCCCTTGCTATTGATTTCTCAGGCAATGTGTTTGTTACAGGATGGACATCTTCACCTGATTATCCAACAACTGCAGGTGCTTATGATACGACATATAATGGTGGTCCCGGAGATATCATTGTTTCAAAGCTAAATAGCAATCTTACCAGCCTTCTCTCATCAACATTCATTGGAGGAAGTAATGATGAGTGGGGGTGGACCCTTGCCATAGATTCCTCAGGTAATGTGTTTATTGCAGGGTTAACGCTTTCATCTGATTATCCGACAACTGCCGGCGCTTATGATATGACGTATAATGGTGGCGACTATGATGTCATTGTTTCAAGGCTAAATAGCGATCTTACCAGCCTTCTCTTATCAACGTTCATTGGGGGAAGCAGCAAGGAGTCTGCCCGTGCCCTTGCCATAGATTCCTCAGGTAATGTGTTTGTTGCAGGATATACGGGTTCATCTGATTATCCGACAACTGCCGGCGCTTATGATATGACGTATAATGGCTCTATTGATATTTTTGTTTCAAAGTTAGACTCAAATCTTTCTGCTATTGACGCTGATGGTGATGGCTATACCTCAAGCGTGGATTGCAATGATAATGACCCATCGGTCAATTCAGGCGCAAGTGAGGGTCCGGTTGGAAATGCAACTTGCAGTGACGGAAAAGACAATGACTGCAACAGCTTCACTGACAGTGCTGATCCAAATTGCACAGTAAGTCCGCCTGACCTTACCATCTCCACTTGGACAGCTCCAGCCAATGCATGTGCAGGTGCGACCATCTCCATAAAAGACACAACAAAAAATCAAGGCGCTGGCACGGCAGGTGCATCAACAACAAAATTCTATCTCTCAACTAATACAACCCTTGACCCATCTGATACACCGCTTGGCAGCAGGTCAGTGCCTTCACTTGGAGTTGGTTCACTTAGCACAGGAACAAGTTCAGTAACTCTTCCAAATGTACCGACTGGCAAATACTACATTATTGCCATGGCTGATGATGCTAAGATTATTTCTGAGTCAAATGAAACGAATAACAAAAAGACCAAGGTCATATACATAGGGCCTGACCTTATTGTCTCTACTCTTACTGCACCAATATCAGCAGCACGGGGTACAACCATAACAATATCAGCGACGACAAAGAACAAAGGGTGCGGCATGGCAGTAGCGTCAACCACAGCGATTTATCTTTCAATAAACAGGACACTTGATACAGGAGATACGAAGCTTTGCAGTATTCCAGTGCCATCACTCAGCACAGGAGCAAGCAGTGCAGGAAGTTGCAGTGGAACAATACCCGTAGGCATAGCAACAGGCACATATTACATTATTACAAATGCTGATGATGCTAAAGTTGTTGTAGAGTCTAATGAAACGAACAATAAGAGGACAAAGGCTATAACAATACTGCCGTAATTATTCAACACATGAGATAATACAAATATCTCATGTGTTGAAAGTGGACTCCAAAGACAAGGGCGTATCTATACGCTCCTATCTTTAATCTTTGCCTTAAATCCCCAAAAAACCTCTATAATAAAGGTCATGAGAAGACCACTTGGGCAGCATTTTCTTTTTGACCCGCGGATTCTAAAAAAAATCATAGACTGCAGCCGGGTAACTTCTGATGACACTGTTATTGAGATAGGTCCTGGTCATGGGATTATGACAAAACTCCTTGCCGAACGCGTTAAAAAAGTCATTGCCATAGAAATCGACAAGCGACTGACTGAAAAGCTAAAGGAATTGCTTCCAATAAACAAAAATGTGGAAGTGATAATAGCAGATGCCCTGAAATTTCCTTATGAGACAATTAAGGGTAAATTTAAGGTTGTTGCAAATATCCCCTACTACATAACAACCCCCCTTTTATTCAGACTCCTTGAATTCAGAGAGAAAATAATAAGCATGACTCTGCTTTTGCAAAAAGAGGTTGCTCAAAGGATTACCGCATCTCCCGGGAACAAAGATTACGGCATTCTATCTATCTCCGCACAGCTATATACAAGACCGACTTTAAAATTTTCGGTTTCAAAAGGTGCATTCTCACCGCCGCCTGAAGTAGATTCTGCAGTTGTGCATTTTGAGGTTCACCCGCATGCGCTTTATACGATAAAGAATGAAGATTTTTTTCTTAAGGTTGTAAAAACAG
>MHYJ01000136.1:2041-6611 GCA_001828445.1 Planctomycetes bacterium RBG_16_43_13 | reverse complement strand
ATACGGACTTTACACCGCTAATCTGAAATACGCCCTTCGCAAGAGGCATCTGCTCTGCGTCCTTCGGCGAGTTAAAGGATTTAGTCCCCTTCTCCACCAATACCTTGTTGGTAGTGAATTTCATACTATTAGGATTAGGCGTCGGTTCTACGGATACTGTTATATTATCTGACATATTAAAAATCCCTCCAGGAAATAGTCCTATCAAAATGTTTATACCCTAATAGAAGTTAATAGTCAAATTGTTTATAGGGCTCTATTTTTAGGAAATAACTTTTGGGAAGAATCTTAACCGTAGAAGGGCAGGTTGGTCTCCTTGACCGCTTCTCCCCTTCTGTGCCTTGCCAAGTTTTGTGTGTATGCGTCAAAGTCCTTGCCAGTTATATACGGCTCTGGAAGGACATTTTTTAAATATGATATATATTCGTCAACAGAATTGATGATGTTACCTTGCACATCATTCATTGCGAAGGCATATTGCCCCCTGCGCCTGTAGAAAGCATTACTTGGTAGATATAGTAAGTCGTCCTGCCGAACACCTTTTTTGGCATTCCCTGTCTTAACTACCTCATCCGCTAACTTCATTGCCTCTGGCTGTGTAATACCCGTCACTTTTACCTTTATGATTTCGTAGTTAGCGGTATCTATAACAAGTTCTTTGACCTCTTTATAGTATTTATCTGACGCCTCTGAATTTACCATATCCTTGAAGCCGAGTTCTACATTGCTTTTGCCGCCACGTTCATCGCCGAACATCTCAAGACCACGCGACAGCCATTTGTTTATGTGTCTTTGTATATTGTCTATGCTCACGTTTCCTTTACCTTGGGTTGCCTGTGATGCCCACTGCCGTATGGGGTTTACACCAGATGCAAGGTGAAATGCCTCCTCGCTAAGCATAGGAGCCATACTGCGAGCCATAGGTGCGTATGCAAAGACCGACTGCATCGTGAGTTGATATTTACCAACCCTGTCTATAAGGGCACAGAATACTATATTGTCCACAAAGGAGTCGAAATATAGGTTAAATGCATCCAAAACGTGTGAGCCGGTTTCCATAGTTAATAGTTCCTGTATGGTTTCCTCCGCTATGTTTTTTGCACTTCCCCAGTTGTCGTTGCTTAGAATATATATCATCTGATAGGCGTGCCTCAATTCCTCTGCCATTACCCTAAGGACATCGAATTGAATTTTAGCGTCTTGTGCCTTATGTAATGACTCTCTATGCTGTTGTATGGAACCGAGCTCTGTGCTTGCCTGGGCGCGTATGATATTTGCTGCCTTCTCCAGCATCTCATCGTCCATATCGATTGCCTTCTGGAATTTCTGCCTGCCTGCGTTCTTGCCTACCTCTATCAGCTCATTCTTGAGATTCCCTACCTTCGCTATGAGACGAAACGTTTCCTGACGGTAGAAACGAGACCAATTCTCTATTAAATAATCATAGTCAGTAAAATGCCGCTTCTGCCAGGCGACTATTGCATTATGGTATTTTTCTGGTAGCGTATCTGTTATGAATGCCATAATCTATCTACCGACAAATGCTCCTTCCTTCTTTACAAATGAAGTTACCCTGTCCTTAAAATCATCGCTATCAAAACAAGCCAACTGTGCCTCTACTTCGTAATCCAAAATATCTTGGAGATTACTATTTAATGCCTTGAATATACCTATCTTCGCTAATTTTATGGTGGCAGGTGATGCCTTTACAAACTTTCTTGTCAGCTCTGCTACGACTGCATCTAATTCACCTTTGCTCACAACTTTATTTACAAGCCCTATCTTCTCTGCCCTTTTCGCATCTATAATATCACCAGCAAAAAATAGTTCAGCCGCTGTTGCCGTTCCTACTAAACTTGTCAGAAAATACATCCCTCCCCAATCAGAGCAAAGCCCTACTTTAGAAAACGCTTCACCGAACGTAGCTGTATTAGAGGCGATTCTAATATCGCAGGCGAGTGCAAGATTTAAGCCCGCCCCGACTGCCGTGCCATTTATCTTTGCCAGTACCGGCTTGGGAATACTACGAATCTTTGTTACCACATTCCGCCCGGCATCCAAGAGCCGCTTGAAGCCATTTTTATCACCTTTCTCCCTTAATTCAACCATATAGTTGATATCGCCGCCCGCACAGAACGCCGTTCCTGCTCCAGTTATTACGATAACCCTTACCTCCGTATTGCTCTCCGCCTCTTTTAGTGCTTTGAGTAAGTCCTCTCTCATCATCCCGAATAGCGCATTCATCTTCTCAGGGCGGTTTAGGGTGATTGTCGCCACCTGATTTGCCACTTCGTAGTTGATGTTCGTCATTTGGGTTCGCTTAAATCAATCCAGACACTCTTCACTTGTGTATACTGTTCAATTGCCTCTCTGCCCAATTCCCTGCCGAAGCCGCTCATCTTATAGCCGCCGAACGGCATTGTCGGCTCTAATATGTTATACGTGTTCACCCACACCGTTCCTGCCTTCAGGAGCCGCGCCGCCTTGTGAGCCCTTTTGACATCCCGCGTCCATATCCCTGCGGCTAAACCATAAATAGTATTATTCGCCTTCTCTATGACGTCGTCGAAATCCTTAAAACTTATAGTGGCAAGGACAGGACCAAAAATCTCTTCTCGTGCTATCTTCATATTATTATCTACGCGGTCAAAGATTGTAGGATTAAAATAGTAACCCTTCCCATCACCTCTAACATCCACCCTGCTTCCCCCAGTTACAAGTTCTGCACCATCCTTCTTTCCTGACTCGACATATCCTATTACTTTTTTTAGTTGATTAGACGAGGAGAGAGGTCCTAACCGCGTCTTGGGATTTAGCGGGTCGCCCGGCACTACCTTTTTAGTTCTATCAATCAATTTCTCCATCAGGGCGTCGTGGATGCGTTCCTCTACGAATAGCCGTGAGCCAGCACAGCAAACTTCACCCTTATTATAGAAAATACCATTGAAAGCACCCTTCGCCGCCGCATCCAAGTCAGCATCTGCGAAGACAATATTAGGTGATTTACCTCCGAGTTCGAGTGATACCCGTTTAAGCGTTCCGACTGCCTGCCTCATTATCTCCTGCCCTGTAGTTGTTTCACCAGTAAAGGCAATCTTATCTACACCAGTATGTCTAACCAACGCCATCCCGACTGTGGCGCCGGGACCTGTTATGACGTTAAAAACGCCCTCAGGCACACCTGCCTCTTGGAATATCTCCGCAAGTTTTAGTGCTGTGAGAGGCGTCTGAGATGCTGGCTTCAATATCACAGTATTGCCGCAGGCAAGAGCCGGTGCTATCTTCCATACCGCAAGCAGTAACGGGAAATTCCAAGGTGTGATGGCAACTACTACGCCTAATGGTTCACGTAGTGTGTATGTAAAATAATTTCCTTTAGCAGGGATAGTACTTCCCTCAATCTTCGTAGCCCAGCCAGCGTAATATCTGAAGACGTCAATCGCCTCGACTACATCAATATTGCGCGACTCTGATATTGGTTTGCCAGTGTCGAGCGTTTCGAGAAGGGCGAGTTCGTCTGCCTTCTCTGTCATAATGTCTGCGATTCGCCAGAGCAACCTCCCTCGCTCCGACTGGTTCATAGTTGTCCATTTACTCTTATCGAAGGCGCTCCGAGCCGCCTTCACTGCTAAGTCCACATCCGCCTCCCCCGCCTCAGCAATGTCGGCTATCGACTCCTCAGTGGCAGGATTTATCGTCTTAAAATATCTCCCTGTAGATGGCTCAAGCCATTTACCGCCTATAAAAAGTTTCTGCGGTTTTATTTGCGGGATAGTTATCTGCTGTTCCGCTATCATCTAACGCCTCGCTTCATTTTTGACAAAAGGTGTCCCTCTAAAGTTACAGATTCGCCAAAGCATCATATAGATACCCACGTCTTTACAGGCGGGGAGTTCCCGCTGAATTAACACACTCCTCCATTTCACCTAAATAAAAATTATTCTTATATAATTCATCTATCCGTGCAAGTTCATCAGCTGTGAGGTCTGCACAATCAGAAGCAGATGCGAACTCTTTCAGTTGCTCTTCATTATATATATTCGGCAGGACGGATGAAACCGTCTTTTCTGCCAATACAAATTTCAGCGCCGCCTGTCCAATAGTTCTGCCAGCACCCTCTGTTAGAAATCTCAACTGCTCAAGCTTCCTCAAGCCGTTGTCCAGCCACTCTTTCCTTTTCTCAGGGTCAGCGATGCGGAAAGACCGATGGTCATTCTCGCTGAATGTGGTTTCTTTAGTGAGCGCCCCTTCTAAAATTCCCGAACTATGCGGAACGCGGACTAATATTCCTCCCCCGCACTTGTTCGCCGCAGAAAATATCTTCTCGCCGAGCATCTGCTCGAATATGTTATAAATAATCTGAACTGACGCAACTCGTTTTTTCTCTATCGCCTGCACGCCCTCCTCTATCTGCCGCTCGTTTATTGCAGGACCTAATGCCACACCGAAGAAACGGATTTTCCCCTCCTGCTGGAGCGATTTCAATGTGTCGAATATCTCGTCCCTCATAATCGTGTCAAGACGCGGGTTGTGAAGTTGATACAGGTCTATGTGGTCTGTCTCGAGCCGC
>MHYJ01000136.1:344-2015 GCA_001828445.1 Planctomycetes bacterium RBG_16_43_13 | reverse complement strand
AATATAGTCGGGAGAGAAATTCTGCGGTAGTTCCTGCTGACCTTTTCTCACATTGTTATAGAAATCATAGCCGAACTTCGTGGCGATTGTAATTTCACTGCGTTTTTCTTTCAGTGCCTTTGCAAGTATGGTCTCGCCTTTACCGTTTCCGTAGTTGTCGGCGGTGTCGAAGAATGTGATGCCGAGGTCGAATGCCCTCTGCAAAATGCTGACTCCAGTCGCCTCGTCCTTAATCCCCCACCAAGGGGACGAGACCGTCCACACGCCGAAGCCGACCTCCGAGACGGTGAGAGAGGTATTTTTATATGTGCGATATTTCATATAGGTGTCTTAATACAAATCTCCAATCTCTCTTTAGGATTAAGAAAAAATGGTCGCTGTCCCCATTTAATCCTCCCCATTTAATCATATTACTTTCCCTTGAAGTTCGGCTGACGTTTCTCAAGGTAGGCGGCTAAACCCTCCTTTGCGTCCTCGCTCGTAAATAGTTGTTGCTGGAACTCCCTTTCGAGTGAGAGTGCCTCTGAGAACGGCACCTCTAAGCCGCTCTGCACTGCCCTCTTGATTCTGCCGACTGCCTTAGATGCCTTCGCGGGCGGGGCGAACTGCCGCGCATAGTCGAGGACTTTATTAAAAAATCCGTCCTGCTCGTATATATAATTTACTAATCCGAACTCCTTCGCCTCCTCGAATGAGAATGTTCGCCCTGTCGCCATTAGTTCTATGGCTGTGGATTTGCCGACGAGTCGGGCTAAACGTTGTGTGCCTCCTGTTCCGGGTAGGACGCCGAGCGTAACCTCAGGTAAGCCGATTTTACCGCCGTCTTTTTTCGCTATCCGTATATCAGCCGCCATCGCTATCTCCAGCCCGCCACCAACGCAGTGTCCATTGAGAGCCGCTATGACGAGTTTCGGCGTCTGCTCTAAACGGTTGAGCGTCTCATTTGCGTGGAGACAGAAGAAATACTTAAACTGCGGGGTAACGGTGGAGAGCATCTTGATATTCGCCCCTGCGGAGAAGAATTTGTCGCCCCTGCCAGTGAGGAGGATGACGTGGACGTTGTCGTCGAAGCGCGCCTTCAGGATATTCTCGTCTAACTCCCTCATCATCTCGTATGTATATGTATTCGCCGGCGGGTCGTTCAACTCCAGAACTGCCACCGCTCCCTCTGTGCGATATTCTACTAAAGACATTTGTGTTCTCCTTTCGAAGAAAATTAAAAAAAACTAATATCAAACAAAGAACCAAATACTACTAATATAGCAATAATAAAACAAGCAATAGGGGTGATAAATTCCTATTTTTTTTAATGGGGACGGACACCATTGAGATTGTTGCAAAACCCCTTGCTCTTCTTTCGTAAAAACAAATTCTAAACTCAAAACCCTATCCCGACATGGTCGGGATCCCGAACGCCACAAAATTGTAGAACTCGGGAAATCCAAATGCTCTAAAGGAGTTGGGAATTTCGCATTCCACATTCCGCCCTCTCAACTCCCCACTCATCACTCCCCACTCCGCACTCATCACTCTATTTCCCTGCCCCCGCCTCTACTAAAAATCAAATAGCCAACTTAACTGTTCTCCCGCTTCTTTCTTCTGTTAGAACCAAGCCCTTTTTTCTGGTAATTCCAAGCTGTCGGTTGGCGTTAAGTAGCTCGATGCCGTAGA
>MHYJ01000136.1:0-317 GCA_001828445.1 Planctomycetes bacterium RBG_16_43_13 | reverse complement strand
TCAATTCATCGCTCATCCTGATCGTCTCTACTTTAGCTGTTTTCTCTCTAAGCTTTATATAGGCAATGTTATATCTTGGGTCATAGCTTATTTTCATATTCGCCTCCTCCTAAAAATATTTTACCAAAACAGTAACAACAATCAAATCGTTTCCTTTTCTGGCAATATATGCTTCCACCCCATCATAGTTCTTCCTTAATTTTGCATTTTGCTCTTTGATTTTTGCATTTTCGCCCCACTCCGCACTCATCACTCTATTTCCCCGCCCCCGCTGGCGACCAGACGGGAAAGCTATCTACCGCCTCATTATTCGTAAG
>MHYJ01000135.1:11488-12437 GCA_001828445.1 Planctomycetes bacterium RBG_16_43_13 | reverse complement strand
TCTGCCGCCTGAGCACCACCATCCGCTACGAAGGACATAGACACATTGCCAATGCTTATAACATCCCCGTTTGCGAGGTGATGTTCCTCTACAAGATTTTCATTTACGAGCGTACCGTTCTTACTGACGTTATCTCTGACTATCCACTTATCGCCCGTCTTTTCTATCTTACAATGCCTCCGAGATAGACCGCCATCCTTTATAGCTATATCGCACTTGGAGGACCTGCCGATTATATTGGACTCCTTCAACTCGACAGACCACTCATTGCCCTTGTATTTTATTCTGATGCTTGGCATATTTTATAGTATAATGACGATAGTTATTCATAGCAATAAAAAAATATAGTATGAAGACGGATGCTAAAAAACTCTGCATAGCAGTCCTGCTCGGTGGTTTTTCTAATGAACGGGAAATATCGCTCCGCTCAGGCAGGGCAATATCGCAGGCATTATCCTCTTTAGGACATAACGTTACAGAGATTGACGTAAAAGATGAGACGGTGGCAGAACTCGACAACGTATCCTTTCACGTCGCATTTATCGCACTGCACGGCAAATTCGGCGAGGATGGTGGCATCCAGCAGTTGCTTGAGAAAAAAGGTATCCCATACACCGGCTCGTCCCCCACCGCCTGTAGCAATGCGATGGACAAGTTAGAATCCAAATTGCTCTTCAAACTTAATAAAGTCCCGATGCCCGCATATAAAATTATAGAAAAGGAAACAACCACCGCACGAATAGAGCAATACGCAAACGAACTCGGCTACCCCGTCGTCCTGAAGCCCCGAGCGGAGGGTTCGAGTATAGGAGTAACCATACACAAATATGCAAAGACCATAGAGAACGGGCTTGCCGAGGCGCGATGTCTCGGCGATACAGTCATAATGGAAAAATTCATACCAGGCAGAGAGCTCACAGTCGGCATTTTAGTAGATGAGACGCTCGAT
>MHYJ01000135.1:11227-11479 GCA_001828445.1 Planctomycetes bacterium RBG_16_43_13 | reverse complement strand
CCGTTACCCATCATAGAACTCAAGCCCAAGCGGGCATTCTTCGACTACACTGCGAAATACGAGGACACGGAGACGGTTTATGTAGTTGACCCGAAGGATTTGGCTCCTGACATCAAGGCAAAGGTGCAGGAGACGGCGCTTGCGGCGCACCTGGCAGTGGGATGCGAGGGATTCTCCCGTGTGGATTTGATACTCTCAAACCTAAAAAATGTCTATATACTGGAGGTGAATGCCATCCCCGGTATGACGGAG
>MHYJ01000135.1:8668-11108 GCA_001828445.1 Planctomycetes bacterium RBG_16_43_13 | reverse complement strand
ATCTATACGTCTCCCCGCGATGTGCTACTCTGAGAATGCGAATACATTTGGCAGAATCGTCTATTGAGTAGATGACACGATAGTTACCTATGCGAATCCTATAGGCAAATATTCCTGTAAGTTTAATAACTCCGTGTGGGCGAGGTTCCTTTTCTAAGAGATGGATCCTTTTGAGCAGTCGATGAAGAAGAGAGTGGTCTAATCGCGCCAACTCCTTTTCAGCAGATGGCACGATGATAATACGATAACTCATATCCTCCTTCTCTGCCGAAGTTCTGCCTCAAATTCCTCTAAGGGACGACCTTTTTCCTTGATACGTTGTTTGGCTATAATAGTATCGCAAAGGTCTTCGTAGAGCGACCTATCCTTGATTATGTCTTCTATCACCTCTTTACGAAGACGTTTCGGCAGATGCTTGAAAGCGGTTACAAACACCTCAGCCATTGCCTGTCCTGACGTCATATCTAACTAACCTCCTATAACTGGATACTATCATATACCGTAATATATGTCAACCCCGTTAGAGAATTTAGTATATAAATTCCCATCACCCATAACTCTTACAAACTCTGCGAGTGGTTAGTAAGCCAGGCACTGCGGAAGAGGAAAATAGGATGGTCTGTGCAGGGTTACTAACGGGATTTCTTCAGAAGTCCATCTTTACATTCTCCACAGATACCGTCCTTGACGAGCCGTCTGCCGATTTTTGACGGACGTAACAACCGATTAGAAAATTTACTCTCCGTATGAACCATCTCCATACCATCACTAAAAAGTTTGAATATCCCTCCACACCAACAACAGTATTTAATATAGTAATGAGAAACTGGCTTACCTTGTTTCATCACTTCTCTGCCTCAAATAAAAAACCTCGCCAAAGAGGGGTTTACCTATAGACAACCGACGAAGGATGTGTTTACAGGCACCCAACCCTCTCGGCGAGGTCCTAAACGACCTCACCGTGGGTGCCTATGGATGCATCAATAGACACGGTTACCTAAATGGCAACTGTGTCAACCAAAGCAGATTTTCGTCGGTTGCCTTTTCTACTTCTGAAGGGATATACTATAAACGCTAATTATGTTTGTCAAGCGATTTTGCAAAAAATATGAACATTCTTTAGCTCTCCCAACAGACCATCCCAAATCACTTGATTTTATACCGCCCTATGTGATAATATCTAAAACGAAAGGAGATAACTATGCATCCACAAAATACTATCAAGATGCCAATGCGTCTCGTTCAGAAGTTTATAGAGGTGGAGCACGAATTAGAGGATTGGCTACTCTCACAGGACAAGAAGTTTCTGAATAAAATGAACAGGGCAAGAAAGGATGACTTAGAGGGAAGGTTTATTCCCTGGGAAAAGGCGAAAAAGAAACTATGTTCAGAGTAAAGATTTCGCCTGATGCCTTTAAAGAATTATCTAAATTAGATGAATCCATCAAGCGAAGAATTATCTTGAAGATAGATTGGTTAGCCGCTAATGCTGGCATAATAACACACCATCGCCTATCAAACCTACCTGCCCATTTACGCGGTCTCTGCAAAAGACGGGAGGGCGATTACAGAATTTTATATTGGTTATACCAAAGCCAACGTTTACTCAAAATTTACGGCATTATTCATCGCTCAACGGAATATGAAATATTAAAGTAAAGTTGCGCTTACCCCATTTAGAAGTTCACCTATAACAAGGTAAAAGCACCCGCAACAGAGCAAAAATCCCCCTCCCCAATCCACCATTCAAGAGCAAGCATAGTTACTGTCGATAGTTATAATGAACTATTTAGTTTATAAGTTATAATTTATAACTGCAAACTGGAGAGACGATGCGGCTCCTTCGTAATATATCAACTATCGCTAATAGCAAGCACTCCCTCACTGCCCTGAGATACATAGCACCTGCGGGCATTTTCATCCTCATAGTTCTTCTCGTCCATAGGGAGATATATAGTTTCGTGATGTCGGATGCCAACTACTCTGCTGATGTCGGACGTCTGCATTCAGCCGCTGTGCCGAAGTGGGCGGATACAAGTGATTACAGAGTAATAACGATGGACGTTCTCAACACCCTTGATGATAAATTTGTAGAAGACGTCTACAATAAACTGGGCGAGGATGCGTGGATTAGAAAAATAATCTCCGTAGAGAGAAGGTATCCAAACTATGCAGTGGCGAAGGTGGAACTACGTCAGCCATTCGTTGCCATAAAGATGGGGAAGTCATATTTCTTCGTTGACATAGACGGCGTCCGACTGCCGGGAAGATATACCGCTATACCGAAAGAGTATAAAGGTATGCAGGTAGCAATAGGAGTCAATGGCGCCATACCCACTGCCGGCAAAAAATGGCTTGCAGATGAGGTCTCCGCCGCAGTAGAATTAGCAGGTGTTATATATAAAAATAAGAGCACGTTCAGCAACATTAACGTCTCCGC
>MHYJ01000135.1:2728-8609 GCA_001828445.1 Planctomycetes bacterium RBG_16_43_13 | reverse complement strand
GCGCCGATATATACTGGGGGCGTGCCCCATCTACGAAGATGTTCGGCGAGATAAGTGTCGAGGAGAAACTGAAGAACCTCTATATGCTGACGAGGGTGTATCCGAAATTAGCTGGGGTGAAGTATTCCAAACTATATCTAAAGGGCGGACCTGCTGTTGCGGAGACAGGCGTAGGGGTGGCGGGCAGGTAGTGAATGAGGAATGTAGAATGCAGAATGCGGAACGGGGAGTGCGGAAATGACAAGTGAACAACTGCGAAGGGTAATACTCCTCTATCTATTCTATCTCTGCTTCGTAAGTGCAGTTCTGTGGTTATTTTTAGCCGAAGTATCTTCGCATCTGCCATTCGTAACGCCTGACAATATATTTCATCTTCTTATGGAGGCGCAGTTATTCTTCGTCTTAATAATCTGGCCCCTCGTCATACCAGCCGTGTTGCAAAATACCGTTTATAATATAAAAGGCGAAGGACAACGTCCTTCTCTCAATGCCATATCCGGCAGGGTCTCCGTCCTATTTCTACAAGTGCTGATGTTCTTCATACTCACACTTCCAATTTCCCTGATGTGCACAAGCATAGCCAATCTGGATTGGATTATCCTCGCCAAGGGCAGTGTATATGTATTTGCGATAGCACTCATAGTAGCGGCGGTGTTTGATATAGGGATTACGAGGAAGTTAAACATAGCACCCATATATTACCTGATAATATTTATCTTATCTGCGGGCGTTCCATTTCTCTACTATCTGATGCGGGAGTTCTACGGCAGAGATGCGATAGAGTTATCAGTGCTATCGCCCTTCTGGTGCGCGTTATACATTGGCGAGGGCAATGGCACAGGATGGCTCTGGCTGATGCAGGTGGCGATGTTCGCAGTCGTATTGGCAATCATATATGCGGTGGTTTATCTCTTCGGGAGAGGGAGAAAACCAAAGATTAGTAACATCTAATTTATTTTCTTGCAATAGCCCAGAATTGCCATTTCCCGAACAGGATATTCGGGATGCCGATTAAACAGGAGGTTAATATATCGGCAAGAAGCATGAAAAATGTGATTAGACCCCGTTAGAAATTTCCTGCATTGTAAATTCTGCTCTAAATTTACCACCAAAACACTCATTTAATGGCATTTCTAACGGAGTAGAGGTCGATTTAGGGGGTCAAAAAATGGGAAAACCGCTGTTACTCTCGTTTTTTACGCTTCTTCGAGGTTGGATGGTATCTTGGGTGGTTCTGACTTGTCGTTGCCCCTCTACCACGCATTTCTACGCTTCTACGGGGCATCCTAATAAATGGTTAGAGCCATAAAGTGGGCGGATAAACCGTTTTCCCATAGATACCCACGCCTTTACAGGCGGGGAGTTCCCGCTGAATTATTAAACTGCCCCAATAATTGACCCAATAATCAGCACCATCTCCCCTGCCCATCAACAGCGTATCCCGAGCCCTCTTTTCCCTTACCATTTTATATCTTATATTTCTCGGATGATGATCGGTTGAGTCCAAAAAATCGGACACAACCGATTATAAACCGTCCCTCAATGTATAAAAGATTTGTATAAAGTAATAGGCAGATAGGGGTTTGCTGATATTCGGTTAATAGACAAATAATATGGGGGCTATATTACCAACAGTAGCCCTTATAAATGGAAATATTTCCTTGACATTTGCCTAAATTCTTTTAACATATCCACTATGAACTCTCACTCGCCAGAAGTGAATAAATATAGGTATTCCCTAACTTTATAGGGCGATAGTGTCTCTTTGCCAGAGACATGCGGCTCTGCTCGAATGGGCAGGCGCCGCAGCGGTCATGTCTCTGGCTTTGGCGAGTGAGAGGCAGAAATCCAGTTGCGGATGTCTGCCCTTTTTTATTTGAGTGAGAAATTATGTGGATATGGGACAAACATAAACCAGTATCAAAAACCAATATCGGTTCATCATTCAGCGGTAGATTTGGTAGAAAACGCAGGATAAAAAGACAGATAAACGTTTCGGCTTCACCTCAGAGTAACATCACGCCTCCTAATTCCTCATCACCATCTCCAGACGCATCAGCCATAATAAATGAGCAGAAGGATGGCGAAAAGGTTGATGAAAAACCAATAGATTCCACCATAGACCATAAAGAAGATGGGATGGTTTTTGCATTATGTCTTAAGTGCAAATCAAATGAAATCGCTCTGCAATGTCTTAATTGCCATAGGACAGACAATTTCACACTACGAGATAACGTTGCAAAGTGCAATTGCGGAAATAAGATATATAACATGCTATGTGGTTGTGGGACAACAATATATGGAAAATTCTTCTTCCAAGATAAGGAACGTGAAGCAAAGTATAAAAACCCTACTATCGTAGCGGAGGTTATAGATGAATCCGCCTTACACGGTAATGGCAATACAACAGCTATAGGTGTCAGTAGAATCCCCTGCCCATTTTGTAATGAGCCAATCTCTTCTGGAGCAAAAAAGTGTAAGCATTGTGGAGAGTGGCTCGGTGTTTATAGAAAAAGGCAGAAAGAGATTATGAAGTCACAGATTAAAGAGGTTATGGGTAAGGGGTTAGTAAGGTATGGACAGATGGCTCTACCACAACTTTATAACAAGTATAAAAATCCTGGAGTGGCGGCAGTGCTATCTTTCTTATACGTAGGATTAGGGCAGATTTATAATGGTGAGATAGCGAAAGGTATGACTATGCTCATATTCTACTCAACATTTGTAGGACTCGCGGCTTATGCTATCATATCTAACGAACAAGGTGCTCTTATTGTTCCTTGTGTTGGTGCGTTTTTTACATGGATTTTGGGGATAGTAGATGCTTGTAAGTCAGCAGAGTATATTAATAATAGTAGATGAGAGGTATCTGTAGAACGACGAAAAGTTAGAAACGAATTATAGTTTGGACTGCCTGACGCTTGTCGCCTTTGGTTATGTTCATTACATTCAGTATGTTTTGATACCTTTTTACCCCTCATCGCCCCGCTACGCTCATTTCTACGCTTCTACGGGGCATCCTACAAAGCAGTTACCCAAAAACCATCATCTCCCCTTGACTACCCCGCCGATTTCGCTTAAACTTACTCACTAGTCCAATGTATTCTCCAAAATTACTTTTTTGCCAAACGTCAAATTGCTTGACGCCGTTAGATACAAGCAATACAATAAACCAAAATGTAAATAACGAAAAGGTTATGAAAAGAACAAAATGTGGAGGTAAAGTATGCAGACGGCTAAGCAAGAGGTAGCTAATCTCCTCACACGTCTGCCGAATAATTGCTCACTTGAGGATGTTCAGTACCATCTCTATGTCCTTCAGAAGATTGAGCACGGCTTGAAAGACGCGGAGGAAGGAAGATTCTACACACAAGAGCAGGTCAAAAAACGATTGTCAAAATGGCTCGAAAAGTAGTTTGGACATACGAAGCTACTGCTGACCTCGATGCAATTACCAACTACATTATTCACGGGAAAAGAGATATGAAAAGGATATTGAAATAACTATTATGAAAGCGAAGATTTATCTGAAGCAGGGGGACATAACCGACCTTGAGGTGGACGCAATAGTAAATGCGGCGAATACGGAACTCATCCTCGGCGGCGGGGTCGCAGGCGCCATCAGGGAGAAGGGCGGGAACACCATTCAGGACGAGTGCAATAAAATCGGCATCATCCCGCTCGGCGAGGCAGCTGTTACGGGTGCAGGAAATCTAAAGGCGAAGTTCGTCATCCACGCCGCCTCTATGTCGCTCGGCACGTGGGCGAATGCGAAGCAAATCCGAAACGCCGTTACAAATTCACTGAGACGAGCCAATGAGAGAAAGTTGAAGAGCATCGCATTCCCCGCTATCGGCACGGGAGTCGGGGCATTCCCTATAGATAGATGTGCAGAGAATATGTTCGACGAGACGATTCGCTACCTGAGAGGCGAGACCACACTCGAAGCCGTCTATTTCATCCTCTATGACGACAAAAGTTTCAGCGTTTTCGAGGAGAAGTTTAAGGAGATGAAGTTGGATGTGCAAGCACCCGCATAGGTGAAAATACCAAATCCCAAGCATCAAGCTCCAAATAAATCCTCCCGCCTCATACAAATTCATAGTAGCGGGATCCCGATAAATCGGGACAATAACCAAATCACAAATTCCAAACAGTTTGGAATTTAGTGCTTGCCCCGAAATAAACAACCCGCCGTGACGGACTCAGCCACCACAGCGGGCGTTCTCTTGAAAAGGAGGAGTTGATACTACACTCCTAATATTTAACAATTAACCAAACAATCTTATTCCTGTCAATACATTTCTCACGATTATTTAGTATTCATCTCCGCCGTAGCCGCCCATACCTCCTCCGCCGCCTCCCGGCATAGGCATCGGCTCCTTCTTCTCCGGTATCTCGCTAACGAGGGCATCCGTAGTAAGTAAGAGCGCGGCGACGCTTGCGGCGTTCTGTAGAGCAGACCGCACAACCTTAGTAGGGTCTATAACGCCTGTCTTTACTAAATCCTCATAGACCATCGTCTCTGCGTTGAAGCCAAACCCCACAATTTTGGAGTCCTTCACCTTATCGACTACGATAGCACCGTCAACACCGGAGTTCTCGGCTATCTGTTTTATGGGTGCTTCGAGTGAGCGTCTGACAATATCCACGCCTATCTTCTCGTCTTCGGTTCCCTTAACTTTATCGAGTACCATAGATGCGCGGAAGAGTGCGACTCCGCCGCCCGGGAGAATCCCCTCCTCTACTGCGGCGCGTGTAGCGTGAAGGGCGTCCTCGATGCGGAGCTTTTTCTCCTTCATCTCAACCTCTGTAGCGGCACAGACATTAACCTGTGCGACACCGCCTGAGAGCTTCGCCAAACGTTCCTGTAGTTTCTCTTTATCATAATCAGATGTAGTGGTCTCCATCTCTTTCTTTATCTGGGCTATCCTGCCTTGGATATTCTTCGAATCGCCAGCACCCTCGATTATGGTGGTATTCTCTTTGTCTATTACGATTTTCTTCGCCCTACCTAAGTCGGCGAGTTCTACCTTCTCTAATTGTATGCCGAGGTCCTCGAAGATTGCCTTACCACCTGTGAGGACGGCTATATCCTCCATCATTGCCTTCCGCCTGTCGCCATAGCCGGGTGCCTTGACTGCACATACTTGAATCGTGCCGCGGAGTTTATTCACAACTAACGTAGCAAGTGCATCGCCCTCTACTTCTTCTGATATTATCAAGAGCGCTCTGCCTGCCTTAGCTGTCTTCTCAAGTAGCGGCACTAAATCCTTAACTGCGGATATTTTCTTCTCGTATATTAATATGTAGGGGTCTTTGAATGTGCATTTCATATCTTCAGCGTCTGTTACAAAGTAAGGAGACGAGTAGCCCTTGTCGAACTGCATACCCTCTACCCATTCTACTTTTGTTTCAAGACCCTTACCTTCTTCAACAGTTATAACACCGTCCTTGCCAACCTTATCCATTGCCTCGGCAATCATCACCCCAATCTTTTTATCACCGCCTGCGGCGATAGTACCAACGTTGGTTATTTCCTCTTTGCCCTTGACCGCTTTGCTCATCTTCTTCAGTTCTTCTACGATAGCGGTTACGGCATTCTCGATACCGCGCTTTAGTGCGATTGGGTTTGCACCTGCGGTAACGTTCTTGAGACCTTCCTCGAAGATTGCCTCTGCGAGGACGGTGGCTGTAGTAGTGCCGTCGCCTGCAACGTCGTTCGTTCTGGATGCGACCTCTTTAACCATCTGGGCACCCATATTTTCGTTCACATCTTTCAGTTCGATTTCCTTTGCGACTGTAACGCCGTCGCTCGAAACGGTTGGAGCACCCCACTTCTTTTCGAGGAGGACTGTCCTACCGCGTGGACCTAATGTAA
>MHYJ01000135.1:339-2598 GCA_001828445.1 Planctomycetes bacterium RBG_16_43_13 | reverse complement strand
AGTATCTCGCTCTCAGGGATGATGAGATACTCCTTACCGTCTATCTTTACCTCTGTGCCTGCATAAGAGCCGAAGAGCACCTTATCGCCCTTCTTCACCTCAAGCGGCTGAACTGTGCCATTATCCAGAACCCTGCCTGTTCCGACTGAAACTACTAAACCCTGCTTGGGCTTATCCTTTGCGGTGTCAGGTAGGACTATGCCGCCTGCGGTTCTCTCTTCTGCCTCAGACCTTTCGACTACCACCTTGTCTCTTAATGGTTTTAATGCTACCATACTCAATACCTCCTTTCTAAAATATACGATTCCTAACTGGGGCTACTTCTTCTTTTTCTTGCTCTTTTCTTTTTTCTTAGCGGTTTTTGTTTCCCGCTTGGTCTCTGCCTTTGCCTCTTTCTTCGTTTCCTCTGCCCTACCTATCCTTAACTGCTTGAAGTCAATCATACCACCATCGAAACTTATCTTATTCTCCATTACCTCTCGTAAGGCAATATCGATTGGGCTTGCCTTGGGCTCAACCGTTACAAGTGGTTGCATCCCCCCTTTGACAAGCTCTCTCACACGTTTTTGTAGAAGAACTGTCAACTTAAATTTGCCACCAACCTTTTCTGCCGCTTCGTGATAGATGCTCAAACTCATATATATAAATTCTCCCTACTAAAAGTACAGATGATAAACGAAAAAGAGCAAGTATAATGCCAACATTATTCCGCAAAGTCAAGCATTAAGTTATTGAAAATCAGGAATTTATATAAATACGAAACCTACCTCCTATAACTTGCCTCAAATATCTGTCATTTCTGCTGTCAAAATGACAGGTGCAAGCAGGTATGAGAACTAACTATCTTTTAATTCCATAGCTTATTTTTATTGACATAGGGGAGCCCTATTTTATAGAATCCCAAACACTATTAGTTGTATAGTTTATAAAGTGTTACTACAATGTGGAAATTTATGCTTGCCCTGTTAGAAATTAGCACAATGGAGAGTTTAGCAGTAATTTAAGAGAAGAACTTACGATGTTGAGCATTTCTAACAGGGCTTGTGATATGACAACAGTAATGACAAAGAAGAGAGCGGACAGCAAGAGTAAGGTTACCAAAGCAGTTAAAACGGAAGAGCCGAAGCCGGCAGAACCACAGTTTAGGGCAACTGCAGAACAATTGGCAGAAAAGCAGAGGGAGATATCTGTCTCTGAATTTTTTGCGAAGAATAGGCACCTGCTCGGGTTCGATAATCCTACACGGGCTCTCCTGACTGCGGTAAAGGAGGCAGTGGACAATTCCCTCGACGCCTGCGAGGAGGCGGGTATCCTACCAGACCTCATTATAAAGATTGAGCAGAAGGCAGAGGAACGATTTAAAATATCTATAGAGGACAACGGTCCCGGCATAGTAAAAGCGCAGATACCGAATATATTCGGCAAACTACTCTACGGCTCGAAGTTTCACACGTTGAAGATGAGCCGCGGGCAACAGGGTATCGGCATATCAGCGGCGGGATTATACGGGCAACTCACTACCGGCAAGCCAATCGTAATTACGTCCAGAACATCACCAAAAAAACCTGCACACTATTATGAGATTATTATCGACACTAATAAAAACGAGCCGGTGGTCGTAAAGGATGAAGAAGTCGAGTGGAAAAAAGACCACGGCACAAAGGTCGAGCTTGAGCTTGAGGCGCGCTATGTAAAAGGCGGCAAATCGGTAGATGACTACATCAAGCAAACAGCACTCGCCAATCCACATACTACTATAACATATACCCCTCCACCGACCTTACCTAAAGGCGACACAAAAAATACGGCGAATGGCGAAACAGCTACTAAAAATGATAACAAGAAAACAGATGAGAAAACAAAAAATGAAACTAAAAAAATAGAAGAAAATAATAGCACAGCACCGACCACAATAGTGTATAAAAGGTCGACTAATAAACTCCCTATAGAACCGAAGGCAATAAAGCCGCATCCATACGGCGTGGAACTGGGCAATCTGATGAAGATACTGCAATCGTCGAAGGCGCGGCAGGTCAGCAGATGTCTCCAATTAGAATTCTCTCGCGTCAGCCCAGCAGTAGCAAAGGAAATCTGCACAAAGGCGAATATTCCCGAAAATGCCTCACCTCACCGCATCGCCCGTGAGGAGGCAGAAAAGTTATATCAAGCAATACAACAAACAAAGATTATGTCTCCCCCTACTAATTGCATATCGCCCATAGGAGAGGAAGAGATAAAACGCGGGTTAAAGGCAAGCAT
>MHYJ01000135.1:0-298 GCA_001828445.1 Planctomycetes bacterium RBG_16_43_13 | reverse complement strand
TCTATCGTGGCAATCCGTTCCTCGTAGAGGTCGGCTTGGCTTACGGCATCGAGAATTATCCACAAGAAGAACTTGCTACGCTAAACCGCTACGCCAATCGCGTCCCACTACTCTATCAACAAGGTGCGTGTGCCATCACAAAAGCGGTTATCGGCACTGATTGGAAACGTTACGGTCTTCAGCAATCGAGAAGTGCGTTGCCCACAGCACCAATGCTCTTGATGGTTCACCTCGCATCCGTGTGGGTTCCCTTCACATCCGAGGCGAAGGAGGCAATCGCAAGTTATCCAGAAATAAT
>MHYJ01000134.1:27767-30355 GCA_001828445.1 Planctomycetes bacterium RBG_16_43_13 | reverse complement strand
TTAGCTGATTCAACGTTGGGACAGTAGTGATAATGAATAAGAAACCATTCGACCTTACCATTTAAGATATTTAAAGCAGCAGACTGTATAAAACTCATCAAATCCTCAACTTAACCCTTGCCGCAAACCCACAAATACTTTCACAGGAGACTTCCCATGGGAGATCTACCATATATCCTCCAGAATTATGTATGGTGTCCCCAGAATTCTCAGCCATTAATCGCTTTTAAAATTCACAAAATACTGTGGCATTTTACTTCTGTCATGTATTTTTATCACTCTGGCGCAACGACCAGAGTTTCGATGTTGAAAAATTAAGGATAACAATGCAAGGTATTAATGCGGTCTGAACATAAAATGGATCGAAACCAAACTTCTCAACAATTAACCTTAACGCAAAAAGATTCAGTATAAACGAAACAAAATAAGCCATGAAATATTTGACAAACCGTTCTTTAAATACTAACCTATCGTCAGATTTAAATACCCATACGAAATTCAGGACATATGAAAATATAACTCCGAGAACCCACGCAAGCGATAAAGCAACCAGATATCCAGACTTGAATAATTTCAACAAGGTAAAAAATACAATAAATGTAAGACAGAAATTTAAAGCACCAACAATAGTGAATTTTGAAATTTCGATCTTTAATTTGTGCATAATGATCAACGCAGAATGATTACATGTTGTTATACACTACATTATCAACTGCGTTTCTGAGCAACCACAAGCAGCGTACCACCCCACGGCAAGGACCATCTGCGAGCTATCATGGCTTCGTCGATCCGCATGATCCAATCAAAGATGCGATTGATAATTGGGTTAAAACGCACCTGTTGATTGAATTCAGCGACCGTTGCCTGCTCTTTGCGTTTGCGGTAAATCAGGCGTGAAACAAGCATCAAAGGAAAAAGCATGAACACAAACGAAGTCACATAATTTACTTGCATACCTGCAGACTCGATTTTATTCAATAGATCCTCTCTGCTGTACCTCCGCCGATGATGAAGAAACTCATCGAGATTACCCCACATAAACTGATGCTGTGGCACTGTTAGTATGAGTCGTCCGCCTGGCTTAAGTGCTTGCTGGATTCCGCGCAGGACAGCGATATCATCGTCAATATGTTCAATAACATCAAACGAGCCGATTGCATCAAACTCTGATTCGAATGGAATAGCGGTTGCGTCTAATTGAATGAACTCGACGTTTGGGCACTGCAAAATAGCCGAGCGAAGTCCACGTAAATATATTTCGGAACCGAGTAGTACAAGCGAAGAATCGGAAGAAGATATGGTGCGTAGGAACGTTCCAGTACCGCAGCCAATTTCAAAAAACCGCGCGCTGGGAATGCCAGACATTGCCTGTAAAACCTCTCGTTTCAACAGTCGTGTGCGCGATGATACCCAAAAGCTGTCTTCTTTGACATCGTCGGTGACATCAAAACCGGAGCTTGGGTAACCGTCAAATTCCTCAACAACGTTTGGATGATAGCACTTGATGCCTTCGACTACTGTGTAGGGTAGGTTATTGTTCATAGGAACTTGTCCCTTATTACATAGTTAGGTCTCTTTCGCACTTCCTCATTGATTCGCCAAACATATTCCCCAATCACCCCCAGCATCATCATGATCAACCCACCCACCAACAGAATCGCGATCATAATGGGCGCCCAACCTTGAAACGGAGTCTCACCACGGAGCCAGCTTATAACGATGGATGCGCTATACAGCACTCCGAGCGCAGAGGTAATTAATCCAACAAGAGAGATGAATCTAATCGGCAAATAGGAGGCATCCAAAATCGCATCCAGAAAATTCTTCAACTTCTTTCCAAAGTTATATTGGGACTTCCCGATCGTTCTTTTCAGGCGGACATAGGGAATGAAACTTGTCCGGTATCCAGTCCATAGCAGGTCCCCCTGAAAGAACCTGTGCCGCACGTCAATCGCATTGAATTGGTCCATGACCTTTCTATCCATCAAGACAAAATCAAATCCGCCAGGCGGTATTTGTGGCAACGATATGCGCAACACGCCGTAGGCCAAACGCGAAAATAGTTTTGCAAGCAAGGTGTCTGAGCGATCCGTCCGATAGCAAATCACGATTTCAGAACCACCGCGCCATTTATCTACCATCTGCGGGATTAGCTCAACCGGATCCTGCAGATCGGCCGAGATATTGATGATTGCATCGCCAGTGGCTTCCCTAAATCCAGCTAACATCGCCGCCATCTGGCCAAAATTTCTGGTAAATGTGACCGCCTTGATTCGTGGGTCTTGTTCTCTCAGGTTCAATATCTCCTCTAACGATCCGTCTTTCGACCCATCATCCACAAAAACAATTTCGTATTCATGATGAGCGAGTTCATTTGAGAAGACCGAACGGATCTTTTCGTGTGTTTTAGAAATGGCACCTTCGTTGTGATAAACAGCCACAACAAATGAGATCTTCATTTTTTCTCACCTCGTTCACACATCAGGAAGATACTGGAACACAGATCTGGATATTGCTGCCCTAGTTTATAGCATCCTTCCAGATATTCTTTGGAAATAATGTCCGTTTGCAACAGGCGATCCCATTGG
>MHYJ01000134.1:26591-27722 GCA_001828445.1 Planctomycetes bacterium RBG_16_43_13 | reverse complement strand
TCAGTCCCGCCGTCACAGCATCTCGTTCCAAGGTGTCCAAAGAATACGTGCACCGGTGGCCATGCTCGGCCTCAGCCGGCGTGACAGCCGCATTATGAGAGATTAATCCCATCTTGACGGCGATCTGTCGGGAAGGCGCATTCGCATTGGGACACACCAGGAATACCCTTCCACTCTCGGCCAGCCACTCATCGTTGATGCGCTTCAACACCCGCACGGGATCATCCAGGTGTTCCAACACATGGGTCAACACGATGTTGTCATAGCGCTTGAGCAAGGTCGCATTCTCGAAGAGCGAATTGACGAACTTCACCTTGTCACCTAATTTTTGCTTCGCTTCCGCGATTGCGACATCCGAGGCTTCGACACAGGTAACGTCATCGAAATAGGGCAAGAGCCTCCTTGTGAAATTGCCTTTGAAGCTCCCAAGTTCAAGCAGGCTTCCCTTATTAAAAAAAGACTCGAACGACCTGATCATATAGGGATGCATCACATCGAAATCAAAGCCGTAGGCATACTTATGGTCATTCGTATCCTTTATTTCTACGTTGTAATCACGTTTGCTATTCATGCTCTTCCCCCCGATCTTCCCCACTTTTCAAATATAGATTCATGCTAACGAACGGCTTATTCGCCTTGCCTGCAACGAAGCCGCATTTCTCATACAGTTTGATGGCGGGCATATTGTCCCCCGCTACCTCCAGACTGATCTGTCGCATACCAGACGCTTTCGCGTACTCGACGCAATGGCTCATCAAACGTGCGGCGATGCCTTTACCCGTCCACTCCTTCAGCACACTGACACTGGTAATATAAGCGATGCATTTTCCCTGATCGTTGCAATAGGCCGTTACCAATCCGATTAGTGTGTCGTCTGACCATGCTTCAAACCTTGTCGCCTTGCTGGCTATCTTCTGCGAATAGCCTTCTATCTCCACCCGATCACTCAAGGGCGGGACGAAATCGGCATCACAGCGCAGCAGGAGCCCGGCAATCTCCGCTTTGGTCGCTTTGTTCGAAAAATATTTGACCACTGCACTCATACTCCCAATACCGCTAACCCAAACCCGGAGCGCCCGAATTCGTTGCCGTTGTACAGCAGATATACCTTTCCCTCGCATTTGAACACAT
>MHYJ01000134.1:25302-26568 GCA_001828445.1 Planctomycetes bacterium RBG_16_43_13 | reverse complement strand
TCCCAGTCGCCCTCAGTCACATCAATGCCAGGATTGTCATCATCCCGCATCCAATTCACTAACTCGTCAGACCAGGCATGGCCAATGCGATAGCCGCGATCCCGGTTCTTGCGGAAATCGAATGACTGACGATAGCAAAAGAAGATATGATACCTGCCATCTATCTCGATCACAGTCGGCAGCGCCTGGCTCTCATCCGTGCCCAAGCGGTCGACGATGATTTGCCGCGCTTCTTCCTTTACCCAGTTGATTCCGTCGGTAGAGACGGCATGCCCAATTTTATAAGTCCTATCTGGTGGTTCATCAGCCGAGAATCTTTTCCAGCCGGTACCGAAGATGTACCACATGTGGAACATATCTCCGATGACTTTCACGAAACCATCGCCGACCAGACAGGGTTCGTGCAGCGATGCGGCCAGCACTGGGCCGTCACCGATGCGCTCAAAAGTGAGCCCGCCGTCGCGGCTGATGGCGAGGCCTATGGCTGTGTCCACCGAGACCGAAACTCTGCGATTCCAGCCACATGTGTAGCCATAGATAACATCGTCGTGACGTAGTACATTCATTGGGAAGATCCCATGCTCATCAAAACAGCCCAGCCCGCCAAGCGGGATGACCGTTTTATCGGAAACCTGAAGGATATCACGCAGATTCTTCTGGAAATCGACGAAGGCAATGTGACTCAGGTATTTGCCATTGCTTTTATCCACTGAGCGAGTAGAGAAATAGATGCGCACAAAGTCATCGAACACCAAGGCCTGCGGTGACTGGGCGAACTGCACGCAGTCGTTCGGTAACTTGAACTGAGTCGGATCGAATATCTTGCCGAGTTTTTTCCACTTCATCACGGGCATTCCTTATTCCAAAGCTCCATCCAGCACAGCCAGGCCAAAGCCATGCCTGCCTACCTGATTACCGAGGTAGGCCAGATAGGTCTTCCCGTCCAGCTCAAACACATGCGGATAGCTGATCATCTCTGAATCCCATCCTTCTTCCGAGACGTCGATACCCGCTTTGCTATCGTCGCGCACCCAATCCACCAGATTAGCACAGGAGGCGTAGCCGATACGATAGCCATTATCTTTTCCGCGATAGTAGTTGCTGTAGCGATAGCAGAAGAACATGTGAAATTTACCGTTTGCATAGTATACGTCCGGACTCGCCTGCGCCTCGTCCTCCTCGATACGGCTTTCAATCAGGTCCTTGTTCATCTTGTGCCAGTTGATTCCATCGTCCGAGGTTGCCATGCGTATCTTGTAAACTGGC
>MHYJ01000134.1:24891-25162 GCA_001828445.1 Planctomycetes bacterium RBG_16_43_13 | reverse complement strand
CCCGTCGCGGCTGGTCGCCATGCCGATCGCAACGTTGAAAGGCACGGATTCGCAGCGCGTCCAGCCAGCGTAATAGGCGCGCACTTCCTCTCCGTTGCGAATGACGGAAACTGGGTAGGTACCGAACTCATCGAACTCGCCCAGCCCACCCAAACTGAGGATAGGCTGTTTGCTTACATGCCGCACTTTGAACAGATCGGTGCGGTCCAGATCGATATAGGCGGAGTAGCTCACGTACTGGCCATTCTCGTCCGCTGGGGGGCGGCAGGAG
>MHYJ01000134.1:15263-24674 GCA_001828445.1 Planctomycetes bacterium RBG_16_43_13 | reverse complement strand
ACTCGTCGCCGAACTGCACATACTCAAACGGTTTTGATTTTATGAATTTCAATTCGATGTCTTTCTCCCGGAAAGTTTCTTTTGAATAAAGCTCCATGCCGCCAATGGGGTTAACATAGGTACTCGCGCCAACAGCCATGCACAGCGCTATCACTTTTTCCTGATTCTTCAGGCTGTGATCAATGGCAATGTCCGAGGATATCTTGATCTCTGTCGTAATGCCCAAATGCTCGCACGTTTTGACGATAGAGTGACGCAGAAAGCGAAACAGATTTGCATCTGAATGCCTCACGACCTCTTCGATCAATGGGAACGTTTGTGCAAAATATGGGGCGCTCCGATATGCTGCCTTGACCTGATTCAGCAGCTTGTTACGGTTGAAATCTGTCACCAGCTCCCGTTCGCACACATTAAGATAGTCAGAATCGCTTTTCAATGGCAGCGAAATCATCTGATCCGTTCCGTTTTGCAGTATGCGATTCCTGTTAATCCATCCTTTCTTTGTATATTTAATATTGTCATAAACAATAAATTGGTCCACCGATTGAATTAACTGAAAGTATCCGATATATGGGAAAAAATAGGGCTGCATTATGCCTATTTTCATGGCTTCTTATCTTTAATAATTGATACTATTCTTGTAATTGTTTCATTTTCCAAGTCTGGGTAAATCGGCAAACAGATCACCTGATCTGCAATTTTCCTAGCGACCGGTAAATTCGATTGTGCTGCGGATGGCAAACCTCTATACATCGGGAACTCACTAATTAATGGGTAAAAATAAAGTCGGGCATATATACCATGATTACGAAGTTTTGTATGAAGTTCTTCACGAGAAAGCGGATAATCCTTCCCGACCACGATGGGGAAATAGGAATAGTTGTACTTTGTGTCAGAAGGTAATGACAGGCAGGTAATCCCTGGAACAGAAGAGAGCTGTTCTCTGTATCGTGCATCAAGCACACGCCGCATTTCAAGGGCTTTATCAATGTGCTTGAGCTGCAACAGTCCAAAAGCCGCCTGTAATTCATTCATTTTGGCGTTTATGCCAGTCGCGACTACTGTGACTTCACCGGCATATCCGAAATTCTTAAGGTCATCAATCCGTTTTTTTATCTTTGCATCAGGGCAGATGATGGCGCCGCCTTCAAAAGTATTGAACACTTTGGTAGCATGGAAACTTAATATTGACAGGTCTCCGTACTTCAACAGGCTCTCGCCCTTATAGTTGACTCCGAACGCATGCGCCGCATCGTAAATTACTTTCAGCCCATAGGTATCTGCTATTTTCTGAATCCGTTCCACATCACATGGATGTCCATATACATGGACCGGAAGAATCGCGGTAGTATGAGGTGTGATTGCTGCCTCAATCTTGTCCGGATCGAGATTGAATGTTTCCGGATGAATATCCACAAAAACAGGTTTGATCCCATTCCACAGCAAAGAATGTGCTGTGGCAACAAATGAGAATGGTGTGGTTATGACTTCGCCGTTAATTCTTAAAGCCTGGAGCGCTGTAACAAGGGCAAGAGTGCCGTTGGCAAATAAGGCAAGATGCTCTACTCCCAGATATTCAGCCAGTTTTTTTTCAAGCTCCTGGTGAAAAGGACCGCCATTTGTCAGCCACTTGCTTTCCCATATTTTTTCAAGGTAAGGCAGAAATTCTTCCAGCGGGGGAAGAACCGGTTGTGTGACATAAATATTTTTCATGCTATAGTTTTCCTTTAAATTTTGTAACTATTCAGCGAATTTTGGCAAAATGCCAATAAAAAGCATTCTCAATGCCTGATGCAAACTAACCGAATGTTTTCTTGCAGTGGACAAATAGCTTCTAACTCTACAAAATGTGAGAGATTTGATTTCCAGAGAATTGCCATAAAAAGTAATCCTCAGGTCCTTTTCGTCCTTTGACAATGGGTTTATCATAACCCTTCAGATATTTTTTTGATCAGTGTTTCCCTTAATTCTTCGCCATTAGTTTGCATTTGATAAATAGAAATGATTGGACCACGTCCCTTAAAAGATATAATATGCTTTTGTTTTTTTATTAAAGAGTAATATTCTATAGCTTCTTTAGTGCGTTGTGGGAATTTATCCATAGTATGTTTTTTGAAAAACCTATCATAACTCATGCTTGATATTACGATATAATCATCCTTATTTATCAACTTAAGATTCTCAGAAAAGGCAGTGTACCGTAATAATCGAATATTGTAATTTATATATTTCCCGTAATACTTCGAGAAATAAAATTCGAAGCCCTTGTTCAGAATTTCATTTTTTTGTCGTCCCATTCTAAATACTGCGGTAATTATTTGATTTGTTTTTTTATCGTTTGAAAAAACATTAGGCAAGTAATTGACGATTCCATCTAACAAAATTGTCGCATTTTCCGGAATATATTTTTGTATCCAGACATTTGAGATAACTCGAGTATCGTCCCTTTTCTCCAAGCTATAATAATATTTAGATAGACTCCCCTGAAATATAAAAATATAGTAGCCAGCAATCATAAAGTATATTATGTATTTATTAATGAATAATATATTGTTTATATGCTTGTATAGAAGAGGTTTTTTTATATGGTTATAAACGATTTCCATATTTTTAAGTCTGGTTAATAAAACCACAGTGAAGAATATGAAAAAAGGATATACAGGTCTCAGCCACCAATCAGAAATTATTGAACTTGTAGAAAAGGATGCAATATAAGTAGAAACAAATAACCATGGGAAGATCATTTTTTTGTTCCATATAAGAGAATATAATACAAATAAACATGTACCTATGACAGATAAGATTCCTGATTGAGAAATAAGTAATTCATATAATCTATATAATTTTTGCCAAGTATTGTCATATTGAACGTGGCCGACCCAGCTAAAGGTGCCGGATGACCTTGCTATGACAAGGGTAAGAACGCTCTTATATGAGCTAAAGTCAAGAAACATATAGGGCATAAATAGAAAAGTAATTATTGGTATTGTAATAAAGAAATATATAAGATACTTTTTGGGATAATTTCCTTCATAGATGTCATGAACTATTTTAATGAATAGTATCGGGAAGAACACAATAGCTGGAAATTTCGAGGTAAAGGCAGCACAACAAAATATTACAGATAACATGAAACTTGAGAACTTCTTTGGCGCAAAGCAGCAAAAATAAATTGTAAGCGTCAAAAATAAAAAAACAAAGTTATCAACTCGTGCTATTGTAGAAGCAGCATATGAATCTGATGGTAATAATGTAACAAGAAGGAAGATTACCGCCCCAATCTTAGAAGTAAAATGTTTATAAACAATTAACGACAATACAAAACATCCTAAAGTATATACAAAACCAAAGAGGAGGTTAGCACTAATAAAATAAATGGAATCATCTTGAAACAATAAGGATATAAATTCTATTTTTGATGACACGAGCCCAACGATATAATATAAGGCATAAATAATAAAATAAATAAACGATAAAATATACATGGGAAGTGTATGATAGACAAACAAACGTGGATTAAAATCATAGCCTAAAAAACCGACTGCCGGATAAACAATATATTCTTCATCAATATAATGAGCAGAATAATTAAATGCAGGCAACGCTCTAAGGATGGAGACCAATACCAGCACAGACATGAATAAAATTATAAAATAGTATTGTTTGCTTTCTTTTTTAAACATATTTATTTTTCTGAGACTTTATAAAAACCTATTTTTTCGTTCCACGCCTCACGCAACAGGGAAAGAAAGGAAGTATGATTATCTACAATTTAGGAGATATTTCCGAAGGTAGAAACTTCCGGATCTCCACCACCATTTTTCGTGTAAAAAGGTTCAAGTACGTCCATCAATTAAAACAATCTCTTTAAGAGCAATCCCACGAAGATCTTTTTGTACATCAGGCAAGTTAAAAGTAATTATAACATGATCAGACCCTGTTAAAAGGCTTTTCGGTATAATGATGGAATAATCCATATACTTCTGCCTGGTTATAACCATCTTCTCAACCTCTGTGCCATTAATAACAATATTAACAGTTTGTTTGTTAATTCCTGTATCTATGAAAGCTGTTACCTTTAAAGTAATATTTGCTGATTTAGGCATAGTTATAGGTATTGATAGTGATGCAATTTCCCCATGTGTCCATGTATAATATCCTTTGGGAAGACTCCATCCTTCACGCTGATAAAACTTAGCATTCCCATAAAAACCAAACTGAAGGGGAGTCCCCCACTTGTATATTTTAGGAGAATACGATTTAGTTATATCTTTCTCTCTGTTCCAAGATTGATAATCGAAGACGCTATGCGTTACCTTATAACTATTTATAATTACATTCCCACTTAAGCTTTTCATAACAAAAAACCATCTTTCTCTTTCTCCATCTGGATCAAGGTCAAAAACCGAGGGTCCTTCATAATGATTTGGTAATCCAGCAATCTTCATAACAGTTGACGGTATATCAGTAAGAGTTGTTTTTGCATTAGAAATTGCCATTAAGCCTTTGTTATTGGGAGGCTTTGTAGCAAGCAGGGCAAATGCGCGTCCTATCGGCCCAAGAATTTTATTTTTCACATGCTTATTCTCCATCTTTTGTGAGGAGATACTCCACCAACCGTGATCACCGTGAAGGAGAATAAATGAGGAATCATATATACCCAACATACGTAGTCTCTCAAGAAATCGTTCAAATAGCAACATAGCACACTGTGCCTGTTTCTTGTGGCTAATCCTGTTATAGGGTAACACTTTGCCTGCATATTCACAATTTTCGGTTGTAACATAGGGAGGATGGGGAAGCATCAAGTGGACAAAATGATATGCAGGTTGTGACCTTGATACTTTTATATTATCAATATAGTCCTGGAAAAATTCTATGTGGTGGAAAGAACCTAATTTAGCATTACCTCCTAAGAAACTCCGTATTAACCAATTCTGATGGTTATAGACCTTTTTCTTTAAATATTGTGGCAAATGACGAAATAGTACTACATCTATCAAAGTTGCAGCTTCACTATTCTCATTTTGTCTTTTTGATCCTGCATATACTTTGGGTATATTAAAATAATTTGAAAAGTATTTTGCGGGCATTGGATAGCCCGTAGCAAGATTAACATCATAACCCTTTTTAAATAAAAAATTGTAAAATGCCTTTTCTAAAAATACCTCATTTATATAAGATTTTAGCTCTTCATCACCTTGGTATACTTCACCACTAAATATGGAAGGTAGTGAGAAGTTAGTTTCGTTATATGCAGCCATGTTCTCTTTAAACAGAACAAAACCATCTAAATCAGATGCCAGTCCCTTTTCTTCTACAATTTCCTGGAATAGATCAGTCTGAAAACCATCCAAAAGGACATGTATTATGTTGAACGATTCCGAATAATTAAATAAACCTGCCGGGGCTTCCCGCCCTTTCACTGCTTTTGAGGACAAGGTAGGTGTGTGTGAAGAAGGGTATGCATAAATAAAGAATATGCACTGCAAGACAATAATCACAATACTGGCAATTCTGGAAATCTTTGGAATCTTTTTGTGTAGCACTAAAGCAAGAATTAATACGATAATCCACAAACCAGCATCAACCCAACCCTGCCATTGATACTTAGTCCACTTAATCCCACTCCCATCAAAGACTCCGTAATCCCAGACAAGGATATTACCCTGTAACCATAATAAAATCCCTGTGGCAAATATTATAGATACGTATATAGAGAAAATCTTCTTTGGAAGTAATATCCCTGTCCCGCTTAATATCACAAAGGATATAATAACGGGGAAAATATATAGTGCCTCGATATTACTGAATCCAATGCCGAACTCTGAGGCGTTTCCACTGTAGATTGCTGCAGGACCAAAAACAAAAATGTTCAAGACAATTAGGAGCGACGAGGGCACTATTATAAGAAGTCTATTCAGCATTTTTCTTACTTTCAGCAAAAAACATGATCCTTGTATTGGAAGATAACACCTGCTGTCTTATAATCCTGAAAGAATTTGACAGACATTTTTTAAAATATTCAGTGTCATAGTCGGTGTAGTTATCTTTTTTATTTCTCAATAGTGTCTTCACCATGGGGTCTTCTCTGGTTACAAATTCTATAATGATCAAGGCTCCTAAGCTTGCTAACCAATCTATAAACTCCTCAAGAGGAATGTTGGCGCTTATCACCATATGGTGGATAAGGGCAAGACAGAGTATAAGATCAGGCTTACCTCGATGATGCAATGACTTACGCTCTAACCCACGCCATCCAAGGTTTGGTGAGGGGTCAGCAAGATTAACAACCAATGGCAAAATGGATGTACAACCATCAGCATTAAGTTCTTTATACAATTGGTCAATGGCAAGATGGTCTGCATCCATTGCCACAACATATTTGGCATTTTCTAAAGCTATCCTCGAAAAAGTCCCGGTATTGCATCCTATATCCCACACCATCTCCCATGAATGTGATTTGACAATATCCCGTACAAATTCCTTTTTTATTTCATGGTCATGATCAGTGTAGCTGTGAGATTTAATATAATTTGCCCATTCTGATGCAGAACGTTTCCAGTTCATCCCGTGGATAATTTTTTTAAGGTTGTTCACATTGCGTTCAATCATTTCTTTATTAAACCCTATAGAGATAAGATCTCTTTTTACATCCTTTTTGGTCTGCCCATACTTTTCCTGAAATTTTGACTGAATGAAGACGTGCAAAAACACACCCCGGCGAAAAATATCACGCAGGGATATGAGACTTCTACAATGCTCTACTTTGATCCCATCTATATTTCCACGTAACCATGGCTGGAAAGGGACATCTTTATAAGCCTGAAGGAGAAGGGGATAAAGGAACATCTCGCAAAATTGTCTATAACCAACCCATGGTTCCCCCGGCTCTAAATTCATGAACGATGGAATGTCTATAAATACCGGATTTGATCCTTTCCACTGGACATTAAATGCTGATGAGTCTTTTAATATCATGTCTTCATTGAGTGCTGCCAACAATAACTCCAGTTGCAATAATGCAGCATCCTTCAACATACCAAATGACCACTCATACGGATACGAAATAAACGGGATTGTTTCATGTTTAAGTATACCTGCCCATCTATTTTTCATGTAAAGCCCAAACTCTTGTAAATCGTCAACCTGAACTGTATGAATCAACTTTTTTTCAGCTATTAATCGCGGAAGGAATTTTTTTGAAGAGAGGCTCTTCCAGTCCTTTAAGGCCTCAGCGCTTAATCCCCTGAACACATTGCCATTATTATAAAAAACCCTGCCATTCCTGTCACGAAACGAGCCTGCTTCAACATTATATTCTTCCATTGCAATCTTCCTCGCACTACAACTTTATGGTCAGGAATCCTTTGAATCCTTCTGCCCTATATCTTCATTTCTTGAAATCCTCAAAAAGGCAAGAATACGGTGCCAGAAGACTTTCATCATTACAGCCAAACCTGCTAACCCGCCCAGTAATATCTGCAACAATATGCTGCCGGAACCAGGGTCTAAATACGCGTGTGCTGAACTGGTATGAAACATAGAAATCCATAATGCAATTATTAAAATAGCTGTTTTTTTCATTCTACACCTCCCCTTGTTATTTCTTTATTTAGACACCCACGCAAAAATTGTGCCAAAGATACATCTGCCATAAATGTCTTTCTTCTCAGTATGCCTATCTGCTGAAAAAAGCCACAGACGGCACACTTTTCATACTGAACTTGTTTCAGCATCTAATAAACTCAATGTGTTATGAGACCCCCAAACAAGTTCAGGGTGACAAATAATAGTTTTTCAGCAGCCTGGTAGTTATCCCTAAACATGGTTACTCTCCAAAGTTAATTCTATCTGGTTTACAAGCTCCTCAGTCCTAATAGCCCACGAGTTCTGTCTGGCTATTTCCATCTGAGTCGCCGGATTGTGATTTTTATCACTCCACGCCTCCCGCAGCAATGATAGAAAGGAAGTATGATCATTTGCAAGACGTAGCCCTTTAGGAAATTTCTTAGCCTCTTCTACACTGGTAGCAACAATAGGCTTGCCACTTCCCATATAGTCATACAGCTTTATAGGGTCCATACTCCCTGTCTGTAAATCAACAGAATGCGGCAGGATACAAACGTCGAATCCGCGATAAAACATTGGCAACTTATAATATTCTTTCGGTCCTAAAAATATCACATTTTTCCGTTGAAGAAGTTTATCTCGCAAAGGAATGCTGTCATGGTGAATCTCTCCGATCATCACAAGCGTCGGTTTTTCTTCCATATCAGCTATTTTGCCCAGTAGTTCCCAGTCTATTCTCCACGGCGTAATCCGCCCAGTATAGCCCACTACAGGATGATTTAAATTCCTTAGTTCATCAGCAATTTCCCCCTCTTCTCGTGTAGTCTTCATCAGTTCGAAATCAGTAGCATTCGGGAGATAAACAGTATTGGGATTATTGCTTTTCCCCCATTCATAGAGCCTTTTACTGACACTGAAAACTTTATCGGCATTCCTTATGGCTGCTTCTTCTTCGGTCATTCGCAACCTTCTTTTCTCTTCACTAAACCCCGGAAAGTTAGTCCAGTCGTCTGTTAAGTCGTAAAAGATTTTACATTCTACATCCATAGTTTTGACAATTTTTTGAGCTAAGAGAAAATTTATTGATTGATAGGCGATTATGGCCGTTGGTCTCATTTTTAAATCATTAACTATATTAATAAGGTTTTTAAAGGCTAAATCATCAGCACTTTTTTGCCAAAAATTTTTTCCTACACCTTGTTTATATATGTACATATTATCAGTAATTCTCTTTAGCTCTGGTATAAATGTATCTGTATGCTTGTGGTCCACACAATACAACACTTTATCAAAGTACGATTGAAGGAGATAAGCAAACATCTGTTTCCTTGCCCATCTATTGGGGTTCCATGGATCAGGGGAGAGGAAAATAATATCTCCACAAAACTTTTTCTTTGTTATATGAGGCAGTTTGGGGAAGGAATGGTCATTTAGTTCTTCAACCTTTACTCCACTATGTAATTTAACCTTTGCCCACGATATGTCAGGCAAATATTTCTTAAACAATTTAAACATGACTAAATAATAACCTCCTCCCAGATTTTCAAAAGATTGTCAACCTGTACCTTTATATTAAACTCTTTCAATATCTTCTCTCTGCCTTTCAAACCCAGATTCCTTCGCAATTCAGGATTTTCTATAAGCCTGATTATCGCATTAGCCAGGGCCCTTTCGTCCTTCTCCGGAACCAGCAACCCATTTACACCATCATCTACCAATTCCGGTATGCTTCCAACGGCTGTAGAGATGACAGGTACTTCCATTGCCATAGCCTCCTGAAGCGTTAATGGGCAGACATCACGATCTCCATCCGCAGCTACTATACAGGGCAAAATGGCA
>MHYJ01000134.1:12668-15206 GCA_001828445.1 Planctomycetes bacterium RBG_16_43_13 | reverse complement strand
ACAACCCTGCTGGAAATACCAAGCTTGTTTGATAACTCTTTTAAACTTTCTTCTTTTGGGCCAGAACCTATTATCTTTAAGATAACATTTAACCTTTTCGTTTCTACTACTTTCATAGCCTTTATGAGGTATTCAAAACCTTTCTTTTCAACGAGCCTGCCCACAGTAATGATTTCTATTTCCCCATCCTTTCTTACTTCTATCCCATTCCTGAATTTTTCAGGAGAAATTGTAGCCCTGACAATTTTAATCCTGTCCTTCTGGCATCCTGTTTCCCTGATAATATACGTTTTATTGTATTCTGAAGGCGTGATCACCATGGCCGCATTGTCCGTAATCATCTTTAACCGTTTCTGGGAATAAAAAGGGGTACAGAAAATCTCATAAGCATGCGCCGTAAAGGTAAAAGGTTTATTCAAAAATCTTCCTAATAACATCGCAGCCACGGCTGCTCTGTTTGCAAAATGTGCATGCACAAGTTCAATATCTCTATAATGCCAGCTACAGCCTTTAAGTTGTACAATCTGATTAAACTTCAACCATGAAGAACTTCTCATAATTAATGGAATATTGCTCAAGTCTAATATTGACAAATAATCCCTAAATGATGCAGCTAAAGCATGATTCAAGTAAATTGTCTTTTCAAGAAGTCCATATTTCATGACATCATCATTAACAGTTTTTTCTTTAGGGTTCCCGAGTGCGAGGATATTCACATTAATCCCGTTGTTTATTAATTCTACAATTTCATTTAACACGAAAGTCTCGGATAATTTGGGGAAATTATCTAAAACATAAAGTATATTTTTCATATATTGCTATCTTTTAAAATATTTCTTGTATAGACGGTAGAATATTGTATTCTGGATACCCTTAATAAAACCATCATGTTCAGAAACAATTCGCTGTAATTGTTTGATCTGCCCCTCCTGTTGCCTGATCTGCTGACTGAATTGTTGCTCCTGTTGCCTGATCTGCTGACTGAATTGTTGCTCCTGTTGCCTGATCTGCTGACTGAATTGTTGCTCCAAGTGCTCCATGACCTGTGCATAGTATTGGCTGACCCGTCTCACATATTCCACCCCAACACTTCGTTTATCTGACTGGACTATTTCCTTAATCAGTCTCTCCAGCCGGTCTATTTCTTTGCTGAGCTCATGGCGTGCCTCAACAACTTTTCTCCCTGCAATGCCCATCTGGTTACGCAGATCCGGATTCTCGATGAGTTCACATAAACGACCGGCCATGCCATTGGTATCATGCTCCTCGAGGAGATACCCTGTCTCCTTATCAAGGACCGCCTCAGGGATACCGGTATGCCGAGTGGAGACTACGGGCAACCCGACGGCCTGGGCCTCGAGGACGACTACTGGGAGTCCTTCCCGGTCTCCATCCGGGGCGGTCACAGAAGGGAGGAAAAAGATGTCCGCCCTCTCCATCTCTTCCGTCACTTTGTCCTCTGTCAAACTCCCGAGGAATTTTACATTCTCTATGATCTTAAACTCTTCAACCTTCCGGAGCGCCTCTTCCTTCTGAGGACCTTCCCCGATTATCCGCAGTTCAACGGCCGGATGCTTCTCAATAATGTAGTGAATGGCCTCAATGGCATCAAGCACCCCCTTTTTCTCGACCAGCCTGCCAATAAAGATAATCGCAACTTTTCCTCCTGTCCCTCTCTCAATAAATTTGAACTTATTGAGATCTATGCCGAGATACTGGACTTCTATCTTTTCCGAGAACTCCTGACCCAGGAGATCAAGAAGGTACTTCCTGTTGAACTGCGAGACGGTGATTACCTTCTCGGCCGCACTGAACTTGGCCCGCAGTTCTTCAACATCCGGACTGATAAATATGTCGTAGGCATGGGCAGTGATGATGTAAGGGATGCCGATCTTCTTTAATATATTCAGGGCTACTTCCGCAGGCTTGGCCGCAAAGTGGACATGGACGAGATCGGCATCGAGGCACGAGACCAACTGCCTGACATTCTTCGTATTCAACAGGGAAAGTTCATTGTTATACTGGATATAATGGGTCTTCTCCAGAAGGCCGTATTTGATGACATCCGCATGAACCTTCTCTTCCTTAGGGTTATGATAGGCCACAATCTCCACCTCATGACCCCTGTCTATCAAACCCGTAATCTGATTCAGGATGAATGTCTCTGAAAGCTTGGGAAAGCTGCCAACAAGATACACAATTTTCATATTATCTATCGTATAATTCTTTTAAGATCAGCCTTGTCTTCTCAGCAATGTGAACCCAGTTGAAGTTTTGAGCCATATGTCTTCTGGCTGCAAGTGCCATTGATCTTCTTTTCTCTTTATTATTTAATATATGGCAGACAACCTCTGCCATGCTGTCTGCATCACCACTTTTAACAAGGACTGCAACATCATCATTTAAATAATCCCTCACCCCTCCGACGTCAGTAGTCACCACCGGGAGTCCGCATGCCATAGCCTCAAGCATAACATTATTGGCTGTGGAATCCTTCAGGGGAAGGAGAAGAAGGCTTGAAGTTTGATACAACATTAA
>MHYJ01000134.1:3412-12653 GCA_001828445.1 Planctomycetes bacterium RBG_16_43_13 | reverse complement strand
CAACAACTCCACGTTTTTCAAGCCATTAAACTCCTTAAAAAACCTCTCAAATGTTACTATTGTAAAATATACACTGGAATCCATGTCGTTCATTAACCTTATAACCTGTTTTAACATCTCAATGTCTCTCAACCACCAGCCAACGAACAGGCATATTTTTTTCCCTTGACTTATATTTTCCTGATCAGGCATCGGGCAGAAAAAGTCCACATCAACTCCGTGCGGGACAAAGAAAACCCTGTCCTGACCTGCAATATCCTCAAAATAATGTTTAGACTCCTTCGAAAATGTAAATATACCGTCTAATTTTCTTAACTTATCCTTTAATATGTTCTTATTTTTTATAATCCTGTCGAAGTATGACGGGGGTTGATGATAGGCACCAATAATCAAGTTTCGTCCCCAATTGGGCATGTCTCCAAGGTAACTGTAACAATTGTCTGCCTCGAGTATAAAGAAAATCTTCCTGTAGTGAAATAAAAAATATAACATGGCTTTAGTTTCAGCGCTCATATATGCATCTTTGTAGCTCCTCGTAACCGCATCTTTTATCATTGATTTTTTCAGTCTTTCAGGAAAATATGAAAATATCTTACTCCACACAGGAGTTACTTGTATACGATGACCTGGTAAAAACCTCGTAATCTGGGCATATCCTGAATGTTGTGAGTGATGGGGATAACGGTGGTAAATATAATATATCTTCACTGAGCTATATGACCTTTACATGAAAATTGATATCTACGAGTCCCATAAGCTTTTTTTGTCCGACCACTTTGAAGATCATGGCATCCATGCGACGGTCAAGCGCTACGGTCTCGCCCCCGGCGAGAATTTCTGAAAGTCCGACACCGATAGTATAATCATTTGGTTTCAGTCTCATTACAAATTGAAACTCAACTGTCACAGTTTCCCCGCTCTTAGCAGGCATTACAGGTATCCCCTCAATTTTCGTTGTTGTGCCGGAAACTACAATACCTGTCATAGTAGAAATACGTATACCCATCTGGGGTTTTTCTACATCTTTTTGAAATTTGTTTGTGACACGTATCCCATAAGTTTCCCCAAACTCTGTAATAGATGTTTCGTTTCCGTTTTTGTCAAAAAGACCAAAGCTAATTACTTTAGCCTCACCAGTTCCATAGCGATACTCAGTTGGAAGACTTTCTTTCTCCATGTCTTCCATGTTTTGAACTGCCCTTACAGCATTTGACTGGCTATTAACCGAAGTATTAACTCCTTTTCTTTTTAAATAGGTAAGTTCTTTGTTTGAAATAAGATCGTTATAAATGTTGACAACGGTGTTGGGACTCCCGATCTCAATGACCTTCCCTTTTTCCAGTAACATGGCCTTAGAGCAAAGACTCTTAACTATTTGAAGAGAATGGGAGACAAAGAGGATCGCCTTTCCTTTCTTCTGGAATTCCTCAATCTTCTGATAACAGCGCCTGCGGAATATCTCATCCCCAACGGCTAACGCTTCATCAACAATCAAGATGTCCGGATCTACATGCACGGCAGCGGCAAACGCAAGACGGATGTACATTCCGCTTGAGTATGTTTTGACAGGTTGATTGATGAAAGAACCAATATCTGCAAATGCCTCAATCTCTTCAAAGCGTTTCTCCATCTCAGCACGATGTATCCCCATGATGGACCCGTTCATGAATACATTCTCCCTACCGGTGAAATCCCTGTTAAAGCCTGCACCAAGTTCGAGCAGGGCAGATACACGTCCGTTAACAGTTACCGTTCCTGAAGATGGTTGCATAATACCTGTGATAATCTGCAGCAGTGTACTCTTCCCTGAACCGTTACGCCCTATTATTCCAAATGTCTCCCCGGGGAAAACTTCAAGGTTTATCCCATGAAGCGCCCAGAACTCTCTGTGGTACATCCACTTCTGACTCCGGAACAACCCCCGAAGAACAGCCTCTTTGAGTTTATGTCTTGGTGTCGGATATATCCTGTATTTCTTGGAGATATCGGTAATTTTAATTACCGGACTATCCCCTTCTCTGATACTCTCCATGCCCTTACTCCATTAGCCTCGAAACTGAAGTCAACCAACTGGCAACCATATTTCCTGATGGCCTCTATCACATCCTTTTTCTTATCATACTGACAGATGAAGAACATATAACCACCGCCGCCGGCACCCGTAATCTTCCCACCTATTGCCCCGGAACTGATCGCACTGGAATAAACCACATCAATGAAGGGATTAGATATCTTAGTGGACAGGTTCTTCTTCGCATTCCATGCCCTGTCTATGACCTTCGCAAAGTCGTCAATCTCGCCGGACAACAGATGTTTTTTGGCTTCAATAGCCAGTGCCTTAGTCTCATCGAAGGCTTCAAGGGACTGCTGTTCACCATCCCGATACCTCTGCATCTGGTCATTAATAATGCCTGCAGACATCCTTGACCCACCTATATAGCATAATGCAAGTCTTTCCTCCAGTTCACTGACAACTGAGGGAAGTATCCTTAAGGAGTTTACTATAGTTCTTCCATCAGAAAACTCTAAGAAATTTATCCCCCCGAGAGATGCCGCATACTGGTCCTGCTGACCTCCCTGTATACCCAAATCAACCCTTTCTATTTCAAAGGCGAGTTCTGCAAGTTCATAGTCGCTGTACGGAAGCCTGAGCCATTCTCTGAATGCTCCGAGCACAGCTACAACTAAGGCTGAAGAGGCGCCAACTCCTGACCCTGGAGGGGCATCGGTGTGGATGTATATATCAAACCCATGGTCCCGTTGGATGTAGAGTTTGTTAATGCATGCCTTGATAAGATCGAGGTTGCCATCGAACAAGAACTCCTGGTTAATATCATAACTGACAGATGTCTGATAATCCTCTGAATGCAGCCCCATCTTTCCGGTCTTATTAGGGACAAGTGTGGTATGAACATATTTATTGAATGTCGCATTTAAGACCGCTCCACCTTTTTCATCACAGTAAGGAGACACGTCAGTCCCACCGCCGGCAAAGCTAATCCGTAGAGGTGCCCTTGACCGTATAATCATGTTATTTAAACCTCCTGAACTCTTCCTGTGCACTGAGATAGTCCTCAGGAGTTCCTATATCAATAAAGTAGTCATCAAAAGGAAGGCCATAAAACCTATTACCAATTATTGCAGGGAAAAAATCCCTCTCAAGAGAGAACTCCTCTTTCTGAGGGAGGTATGAAAATATCTCTGAGTTAAATATAGAGATGCCTCCGTATATGAGAGAATCTGCTGAAGTACCCACCTTTTCTGCAAAACTTATAATCTCATTACTTTCATTGACAACAACAGATCCATAACGTTGAGGTGCCTTCTTTTTTAGAAGTGCAAGAGTGGCAAGGGCCTTTTTTGCAGAATGGAATTCTTCAAGTTTGAGAATGTCTATATCAAAAAAGGTATCTCCGTTCATTAAAAGGAAATTAATATCTTCAGTAAGTAAAGGTTCGGCAAGTCTCAGCGCCCCGCCTGTCCCCTTCGGTGTTTTCTCCTCTATATAATCTATGGACACACCGAATGAACTTCCATTCCCAAAATATTCAACGATCTGATCTCCCATGTATCCAATGGAAAGGAGTATTTCCGCAACACCAGTACGGTGTAACTGGAATATTAAATACTCCAGAAAAGGCATTCCATCAACCGAAACCATCGGTTTAGGGCAGTTGGGAATATGCGCCTTCAGCCTTGTGCCGAGCCCCCCTGCAAGTACGATCGCTTTAGAAACCTTCAAACCTCTCTGCTCTCCTGTTTTCAGATCACATCTGCAAATACGCGTTTACTCTTCATGAACCACAGATAACCAAGGATTGCAAAACAACCGCCAATCAGTGACACAATCAAAAGAAACATCATATCCGGAATTTGCCCCCTTATTATGACATCCCTGTAAGACTCTACAATTACTGCTAAAGGATTCAGGAAGAGAAAGTGACGAAAACGTTCAGGGATAACAGTGGCAGGATAAACTATTGGTGTCAGATACATTCCGAGCCTGAGTGCCAGTGAAACTATTTCACCCGTGTCACGAATAAACACACCTACACTTGCCAAAAACCAGCTAATACCTATAGTCAATAATAGTTGCGGGATCATCACAAGTAATAATAGCGGCAGGATTGAAAACGATATACTGTGTTCAACAATCAAAACACCGGCAATGAGTATACCTATACTGAACAGACTGTGGACCCAGCCTGTCAGAACAGATGAAACAACTAAAATCTCCAGCGGAAAGACCGTCTTCTTAACAAGGTTTATATTGCCAAGGATAAGACGGGGGGCCATACCTACCGCTTCTGCAAAGGCAAGCCAGGGAATCAAACCGCAGAAGAGATTGAGTCCATACATTACAGGGCTTGTTGAATGGCTGAAACGAACCTTCAGGAGCACGGAGAAGACGAAGGTATAGATACCCAATAACAACAGTGGGTTCAGGAAAGACCACATCATACCCAGAAGAGACCCACGGTATTTACCGACGAGTTCTCTCCTGACAAAGCTTGAGATTAATTCCCTGTGTCTTAATAGATTTAACATAATTCGTTAGAGGCTCTTGCAAAAGTCGTCATTTTGTCATTCCCGCAGGGATTCTGAGCGGGAATCTGGTTCTAAGTGCTTGAAAAATCATATCCCCGATAGAAGAATTCGGGGATGACAAAGAGTTTTGCAAGAGCCTCGTTATTCAATATATCCAAGAACCCGTAACTTTTCCTTCATCTGCTCCTCTTCGTCTTCAGAAAGGATGTATTTCCCCTGAACTTTTTCAGTCCCGACACTCTTTGTATAATCAACCGGATTTTCCGTTAAATAGGAATCTCGAAACAGACCGGTAAGGACCTTACCATCCATGTCATCTGTAACCGGCAACCCGAGTGCATACAATACTGTGGGAGTGATGTCCACAATGTTGGCGCCCTTCATATCCACATTTTTGCAAATACCCGGCCCACTGGCAATCAGTATACCGTCCATACTGTGGAATCCATTCCAGACTTTATAATCCTCAGGCATTTTAAAGGTAACAGGAGGTCCGCTTAAAGAACCCCCGGCTTCATAACCAGGATCGAGTAATACAACAATGTCCGGTATCCTGTCAATGCATGATCCGTGATAAAGTGCTTCCCTCCGCCAGGCCTTCTGAACGATCTTACAGCCGGTCTGGGGGTCTTTTATATCTTCAACTGAAGAAAGAATTTCAGACCGGATTGACTCAAATTCGCTCCCTGATTCCACATTCCCTTCAGGCTGTCGGCCTTTCAGGTTGATAGCAATACCGTCAACAGGAGGGTACATTGGAAAGCGGTAGGCTACGGTTTCAGACCAGCCTATCACCTCCGGCTTAGTCTCATGCTTAAGTTTGAGAAATCCCTTTGACATAAGCCAACGGTTCAGTTGAGCTGTCCTGTAAGGACGTAATCGTGTCCCATGGTCAGATACTACTAAGACCGTGACATCGTCAGGCAAACTCTCCAGTACTTTTCCGACACCTTCATCTACCTTCCGGTATAAATCATCAACAGTCTCTTTATATTTTTGATCTTTCACAGGAATAAAGAAGGGGTAGTCAGTGTCCCTGAATTTCCAGAACCGGTGCTGTATTGCATCTATGCAGTTAAGTACCATCATGAAGAAATCGAGGTCACCGGATTTTTTTCTTAGAAGGTCTATAGCCGCTTCAAAATGACGGTCAGTGTCCCACATGATATTTTCCAGATAGACATCATCCTCAAAGTACTGAAACTGCTTTAAGTTCGCTTCCCTGTGAAGGTCGCCTACCTCATCGGCGAGACCTTCCGGATAGGTGTATGCCTTCCTACGGTCCGGCGTAGGTTGCCCCGATACCATAAACCCATTAACCGGCCATGGAGGGTATGTAATAGGTACTCTAAAAACTCCAACCCTTTTCCCTGCACGTGAGAGTATATCAAAGATGGTTGAACCTGCGAAATCACTGGAGTTGACGAGGCCTCCCCGTCCTCCTGAATAGGTCTTGTTATCGTAGTGACGAAAATCCAGCAGGCCGTGCTGTCCCGGACCTTTTCCAGTTATACACGATACCCATGCGGGAACCGAGATGGGGGGGTAAGTAGAACGTAGCGGCCCCCATGCCCCCTTTTCCATCAGGTATCCCAGATTAGGGAGGTCTCCTCTTTTTACCAAAGGAAGTATTACATCAAAGGTCGCTGCATCTAAACCGATTATTGCAATATGTATAGGCATATTAATACAAATTAAATCTTAAAAATAATCTTGCTCTTTTCGCTCGCAGATCAATGACCTGCGTCTTCAAACAGGCTGCCGCCATTCAAGGCCAATAAGCGTTCATAAATTGAACGCTGGCGATAATAAATATCACAACTTAATGTATTATGACACAAAACAACATCTTTATCTTTCTTCTATTCAATGTATCCTAAGTTTCGAAGACGTTGTTTTATACTATCCACATCTTTTTCGCACAAAGTAACAGTCTCACTATGTTGAAATTCCTGTGGTTCTGATTGCCTATACTTAGCAGGGTGGGTCTGGATGAACTCCTCATCCAGCGCTCCACTCAATACTCTACCGTCCATGTCATCTGGCACTGCTATATCAAGCAGATAAAGAAGAGTTGGTGAAATATCCGCAATAGAATATGTGGTGAATAAACCTTCATGGTGTAATACAGGATAGCCCGAGAAGATATAGATGCCTTCGGCCTCATGTGTGCCACATATCAATCTATTACCCACAGGTAGTGTAAGCAAGTTTCCTTTGATACCTGTAGTCATGACAAGAGGAAAGTCATAGGCAGGATTTAAGGTCACAATAATATCGGGGGATAAGGAAGTATACTCACCCTTATAGATTTCCTCTCTTCTACGAATTTCTTTAATAATCCGGTCTCCAGTCTCAGTGTCAGGTAATTTAATCAGTAATTGGATTATCAGCGACCTGAATACTTCATACTCAACCGTTTTTACCTCCCCCTCCTTCGTTATGAAATGGTCCATATTAATCCTGATACCCACAGTACCAACCAGCAGTGGCTCCGCCCATGCCCCGCTTGATTCAAAATCGATCCGTACACATTTATCATCTATTATCTTTAAGAACCCTTCTCCATACAGCCATTGGTTAAGGAGGCAGAATTTCTTTGGGGTCTCCCTGAATCCATGATCAGAAAGTATAACTGTAACAACATCCTCGCCGGCTGAATCTACTAACCTGCCGATTGCATTATCAAGACGCTGATAAAAGAAATCATGTTTCTCCCGAATCCTGGCAGAAAGGCCATCAGAATAATCAGGGCTGGCAGGGTCAATGTATTTCCACAGGAGGTGGTGTAATCTATCCGTTTCTGTGAAACAAACAGCAAAGAGGTCCCAAGGATGGGATTGCATTAGTCTCAATGCCGTTTCCTCCCTCTTTTCGAGAACCCTCAAAAAAGAAGGCACGACTTTTTCTGCATCAAACGACTTAATATCCAGCCTGCCGAACTGGCCGAATCCATCACCAAAATCAACATCAATTTCATAGTCTCCCAGTTCATTTATCAAACCTTCAGGAAATGTATAATCTCTCGCCTTTGGTGGGGTAAAGAAACATGAAATCATCAGACCGTTGACCTTCCTCGGCGGATAGGTCATAGGGATATTGATAGAAATGATATGCTTACCTGCTTCACTAATAATTTCCCATATTGTTTTGGAACGGATTGCAGCGCCATTGACAGGATAACCGGTATCACTGTCATAAGGGACAGCCCGTCCATTGGCATATTCATATCGCATAAACGAAAAGACCCCATGTCTGCCGGGATTTTTACCTGTCATGAAAGTGGACCATGCCGGGGCAGTGACCGGTGGTATAGTAGACATCAATATGCCATGGACCCCTTTGTCTATAAGCCGGTTTATATTGGGGAGTTTACCCTGAGCTAAGAGAGGTTTTATGACACGAAATGTCTCGCCATCCAGACCTATAACGAGAACCTTTCTGGAGTTTTCCATTTTCATAAAATATTATTATAGCAGATTTCAGTAGAAGCTGTAACCTGTAATACCCCCACCCTACCCCTCCCCCGTCAAGGGGGAGGGAATACATTGTAACACTGTAACAAATTAAAGGAAATTAGCAAGTTAATGTTCATGATTTGAACACTCAATAAAAAAAATCAGCCAGGTACATCCCGGCTGAATTAGTGTCACATCAAGATATTATTGATTGTCCGGGCAGGGATTGCCTCCGAACGGACACACGCGCAGGTCATCAGAACCACTGAACTCGTGACCGTCATTCAGTACTCCTGTTATTGTCAGCATTATATGCTCACCGGGCTCAACACATGCATCAATAGTTGGTCTGTCAAACTTGACATGAAGCTTATGCCCATCGGCAAACCGTTCTGTCCCTGTGATATGTGCAAGTTTTGCATCATTCGGGTCAATGCCTTTATCTATGCATGACTGAGGGATCGGGCCGGGGAATGTCATGAAAATCTTATTATCTCTACTGAGATCAATGTCCGTTGCCCTATGACAACTACCGCATCCAAACTCTATCTCTACAAGGACTGTATTTCCCTGATTTCCTTTCTTGTGAGTCTCAGGATGTATTTCAACTTCGGCCTCATGGTCTCCACATCCGCCACAAATTACGCCTGGAACAGTTGGACATGGATCGCACGAATCACCAACACCATCACAGTCTGTATCTGCCTGTTCATCAAAACCATCAATGGTGCAACCATCATTCCCTGATACGACCGGATCATAGGAGTCAGGACAGATATCACACGCATCACCTATACTATCAGGGCTTGGCAAGCTGTTAATTATCTCTGTGTCAGCCTGATCAGGGTTATAATATGGGTTATCAGCCAGATTAGGAGGACATACTCCTCCTAACTGGAATCCAGGACAGTTATCACACGCATCACCATCTCCGTCACAATCAGAGTCAGTCTGGTTACCGACATAAGGAATGCTTGCCTCACCCGGACCATTGTCCACTGTTGGACAGTTGTCCTGACAATCCCATATGGTATCGTTATCCGTATCTGCAAGATAACCGCAGTTAAGGTCGCAAACATCTCCGATCAGATCACTGTCGAAGTCGTTCTGGTCCGGATTGACACAATTTCCATTGTAGCAAGTCTCTCCAAGGCCTGGACAATTATCACAAGCATTTCCAATACCATCTACATCTGCATCCAACTGGGTCGTATTGGCAACATCATCGCAGTTGT
>MHYJ01000134.1:0-3290 GCA_001828445.1 Planctomycetes bacterium RBG_16_43_13 | reverse complement strand
CCTGACCGGGATTAAAGACCGTCCAGCATATATCGCAGGCATCTCCAATGCCATCCGCTATGCCACTGACATTCTCTTCACCTACATCTGCCTGGCCGGGGTTAGATGTCAGTGGGCAATTATCGGCGTAATCCGGGACACCATCATTATCTGTATCCGCAACAGTTCCGGAAGCAACTGGGATCAGCTCCAGATCAACGCCATCCCCTCTTGCCTTAAGTGAGAATGGATTGTTCTCCTTGCCCGGATCGTTTTTCACCCTCCATAGTCTATCCTCTTCGTTTGTCGTATCAAAGTTGACGCCGGTTACATTATCACGAAAATCAGGACATGCTGTCCGTTCACCTCCTGGGCTCCCGTTAATACTTGCCCAGGTCCATAACCCGGAGATCACCTGGTTATCCCCTTCAAATGTCACATTATCGTCATAAGAAGGGTTGTCTGTATCAGATGGTTTGTACAATTTAGATGTCACAGGGAGACCTAACCTATATGTGAAATGACACTCATCAAGGTCGAGGGTCTGAACATCCAGAACCTTATTTGTTTGTACAGGGATATATATAAATGTGTCAGTCGGTAACTGAGCTGCCATAGGGCGTCCTGCAAATGTCAGTTCATAAGTATAAGGCACTATACATTTATTAATTGGTTTGATCGAACTACAATCTCCTATATGTCTGTCCCTCTCAGGAATAGGGGCCGAAAAACGGGCAAAAGGATCAGGAACAGTAGATACATCAATCTGAAAGCGGTTCCAATCGGTTGCCGAACTCCCTCCAGACTTCACTCCCTGTGTGCCATCCACCACTAACTTATAGATATGTACCCCTTTCACCCCATAAGGATCAAATAATGCCTTTAGCTGGGGGGCGAGAGAGTTACCATCCCCAACATCTCTGTCACCAGGATTGGCGTCCATATCTACCCCAATAGCAATCCATTTCTGGTTTAAAAGTAGTAAAGTATCTAAATCTGTGCGAAGGGTTTTCGAATTACAGTTGGATATTGTTGAAAATGCTTTAGAACCATCGCTCTGGGTGATAACAGTATCTCCCTGACAATCGGGATTGATATCAATCACCGTATCTCCGCTAAATGAAAGTGGGTTTCCACCTGTTGGAGGGTCATCATTTACACTGGCCAGATTTCCTCCATAGAGTCTATACTCAAATATAGAGAAACCAGTACTACCTGTTTGACCCTTTGATACATCGTTTATACCATTTACCTCGGAATTCGGATTATTATCCGCATCAAATATATAAATATAAAAATCTGGCGTCCCTATGTCTCCGTCCTTCATAGCTGGATCAATGGCTAAGAAATATAATCCAGTATTATCATCGTCTCCTCCTATATCCATAGTTGTATCAAGCCCCCTGACATGGGTAAAATATTGGTTGTCTGGTAAGGTTGTTTGGGATATCTTGGTGGGTGATAAAGTTGATGTCAGTGGAATATTGTGGAGCCCGCTAATTTCACCAAAATCTCCAAAATCAGTATTATTGGTCACTGTGGTATCACCTAAGGTTATACCCAGTGCAGTTGGCATATATAAATCAACATCAAAAGATACCCCAGCGGGAAAATCTGCAATACCATTTCCATAATCAATTATAACCCTGAAATCACCACAGCCTGCTGCAGCACCTATAACAAAGTCAAAACTTTTTCCATCTGCTGCAATAGTGATCTGGTCTTTATCATCTACTGTAATACCCTTATTATATCCAACCTTCTCCAGCTGTCTCCATCCTGCTGATTTCAGGATGTTTTGAACAGTTATATCTGACTGAAATTGAATGTCGGACCCATCGAGGGTGGGGTGAAAAGTTTTATTACAAGGACAAGGTGGTTGTGTATCTGTAAGTACCCCAAGAATCTTTACATCTTGGTTAGCCCCATCATTAAGAGTAAACTTTCCCCGAATAAATGCAAATCTGGTGTCTCCTAATCCACCATCGTATACCCTGAACAAAACAGACTGAACAAAATCAGGAACACCAAAATTAGCTGGATTATTTGTAATAACAGATGTACCAGTTGAAGCATACCCAGACAGATCTACACCACTGGCGCCATAATATTTTTCCCTTAGTATCATCACATCATAATCATCCATCCCTGACTGATATTTCCCTGAGGTAGCAATAAATGTCGTATCATCCACTATTGGAACGGCGGCGTAGGCTGGCAGGCTAACTACAAACCCCATCATAAACAACAAGGATACCGAAAGCATCCAAAATTTAGCGAGGAGACTCTGTCTATGAGACCTCATGTGACCTCCGAAATTCTGTAGGCATACTCCCGTTTCCGAGTAAATAATACCATAACATCACTCACGCTTAATAGTTTGCAATTTTAATACCAATTTCTTTAAGGGGGGTAGTCGGTTAGCGTCACCTGCCTGATTATCCCCATTCATATCCATGTGTCACGTCACGTTCGGTAATCGGACCAGTTGCAACAGCCCGTTCAAGTAGTCTTCTGAACACAAGGCCACGGCTCCCTGATGTACGTCTGTTGAATCTGAAAGTGAACTCCTCCAGATAAGATTGGAGGTGTTCAGGAACCACAGATCCTTGGTGTGTGCCAAGAATCCAGCGTTTTAATAGACTTGATACGCGATGGACGCCTGGCATAGAAACATGAGCGGGATCACCTGAAGATGATTGTACAGTGACTCTTCGGGTGAACCCATATTCTGATAGTCCATTGTAGGCACCCCAACCATCGGTGTGCACTACAGAACCTGGAGCGGTTACGTCGCACACAAACGGCACCAAACTGGCGCTGGAAGCATCTGGGATGTGACGCATTCGTACCCGCCCAAAGCCTACGGGTTCTTTGATTTCTATGGCAATTACCACAATACTTTTAACGGCGCCTCGGCCTCGTTTGCCGCCCCGCTTAACGCCGCCGATGAGGGTTTCGTCGACTTCAATGTTGCCGGAAAGCTGATTACGTTCGACATCGACCATAGCCACTCGAAAGCGCTGTAACATGGTCCATGCTACCCGGTATTTCGTTCCCAGCGTGCGCTCCAGCGTTTTGGCAGACATGCCGTTCTTGGCTGTGCTCACGTGCCAGGCAGCCTCGAACCAAGTCGTAAGTGGTGTTCGAGTCTTGTCAAATATCGTCCCTGCGCTGACATAAGTAAAATGGCGACAAAGCGGACAAACCAAGCGTACATGGCTGGCTTGCCATGGAATTACGCTCGTTTTGCACGCTGGACAGATGAACCCTTGTGGCCAACGTAACTTTATTAGGTAAGCCGCGCAAGC
>MHYJ01000133.1:1027-6424 GCA_001828445.1 Planctomycetes bacterium RBG_16_43_13 | reverse complement strand
TCTGTAGGCGACGTTTCATCTCGACGCAATCAAACTTTTTATCCTTCATAGAAAACCTCCATTGGACTTCTGATTTCGAGTAAGGGATATCCCAATTTTATATTTACAGAATTTATCAGGCGAATTCGCCCCATGTTTACAATATCTCTAAAATTCCAGCTGACGAGGATGTCGGCGCGTTCCACAGTTGCTAATGCAATGTGCCGAGCATCTGAGATACTTCTTTTTGCTATAGCACCTTCCTCAATGTAAGCATTAGCAAGGGTGAGCGATTCTTCGTCTAAAGAGATATATTCAATATTACTGCTGGGAACCCTTTCTAATGCACCTTTAATTTCTTCAGGTGCCTCTTCGAGTTCAAGTAGCAATAGGTCTGAAACGAGCGGTGTTTTTTCTCCTGAAATAAATTCACTGAATAACCGCACTGAATATTCCTTGAATTCATCATCAAGGCATCCTCCCACTACAGACGTATCAATATAGATGCGGAGTTTAATCATAGTATTATATTAAAGTTTATTTTAAGTGAGGTGGGTTTGCAAGAGGAATTCTATTCCCGCACCTATTTTGGTTTAAGGGATGATTAGTTGGAAAGGAGTTGATATGCCAAAATAGGTGCGGGACACTACGCCTCTTCGGTTTTTTTGATTGACCCCGTTAGAAATACATAGTATCATAAACGTTTTCATACAAAAGTAAGAGAGGATATTCTATGGATTATTCTCTAACGGGGTTGACATAGAGATAAAAGATTATGAGAATTACGCTGATGAAAAATAAATGGTCGCTGTCACTATTATTATATTAAAAGATCTTGATTTTTGACGATGATATTAGTATAGATATTCTTGAAGTAAGGTATAACGTAGAAAGGAAGATTTTATGGAAGAGTTAAAACGTCAAACTGAGAAATATCTTGCAGGGCATCCAGAGATAAAGAAGATTCTTAAAATATTTAATATCTCCTTAGAAGCATATGAGATGATGCTATCTTCCCTTACAATAAAGAAGACAACAAAAGGTCTTGCTAACACTTCTGATATAGAGTGGAGTTCTTCAAATGGCGGCATATCAAGAACTTATTAACAATAATATTAAGCAGCAAGAGCTTGCCAACTATAGGCAGAATAAGATACGAGAAATTGAGCAACTGACTAACCGTCCCCTTATAGTATATGCATCGAAAATTAATTCTCCAAGAGGCGCACCTAATAGCATAGACATCTCTGATATAGAGGGATTTTCAGATCTTATAGATGGGATTACAGGATCAGATTTAGACATTCTCATTAATAGTCCCGGAGGAACTGCGGAAGCAGTAGAGAGAATTGTTCGATTTCTCAGAAAAAGGTTTAAAAGCATCCACTATTTTGTCCCTCATTCTGCTTATAGTGCCGCTACTATGTTATGCTTGTCAGGTAATAGAATCTATATGGATAGTCGGTCTTGTTTAGGGCCAATAGATCCGCAAATTGGTGGTATTCCTGCTCAGGAAATTCTGGATGCTATGGCTGAAATCGAAAAAAAGCTTTCAAAGAATCCAGAACATATACCAGCTTATCTACCAATGTTACAAAAATACGACCTACATCTATTTCGTCTTTGCAAAAGCCATATAGAGCTTGGCAAACGACTTGTATCTGAATGGTTAAGTCAATATATGTTTAATGGGCAAAAAGGACGACAACTTGGCGGGAATATTCGTAGAGTAATGAGTATCTTTGCGATACATTCTACAACTTTATCTCATAACAGGTCTATTGGGCTTGATGTTGTTAAGACACTGCCTCTCAAAGATAACATAATTGATATGGATGAAGATGGAAACCAATCTCTCCAAAAGAAAGTTTGGGAACTTTACTGTAGCGTAGATTGGCTATTTGTAAATACAAGTTTTGTGAAATTATTTGAGAATAGCCGAGGAATAAGTTGGGGCAGAATGCACCAAGAAAGAGGCGTACCTCTTATAAAATTAGACGAACCACAACCTCCTAATCAACCGAAGCCATAATCTTATAATCTGAGATTGTCGAAGCAGAAGATTGGTGACTCTTGCGAAAGGAAGATCTATGAAATGAAGATGACAAGTGAAAATAAGTAGTTGCTTTCCCTATCATTTGTGGGGTCTTACCTTCTTTACAAAATATTTGACCCCGTTAGAAATACATAGTATCATAAACGTTTTCATACAAAAGTAAGAGAGGATATTCTATGGATTATTCTCTAACGGGGTTGACATAACACCATTATTTCATATCATTTTTCGATATGGCTACACCTCAACAACCGCCAGACGATAAGGACAAGAGCGAAGGAACTAATCCTGACGGGCTCACACCGCCTACTCCGCCGACTGCTTCCTCCGATACGGATGGCATCCCTATAGTGGGGAAAAACCCGAATCGCTGGAGGAGGGGGCAGGATAGGTCGCGTGAGGAGAGAAAGGCGGCTCGGCGCGGGAAGATTGACCCCACTATGGGCGAGCATTTAGATAAGGGATTCCCAAATACTAAGATAGGCAATATCCGCAGGACGTTAGGCGGGCAGTCAAGTAACACCTTCACATACGAGGTTCCTTTAGAGGAGAAGATATTGTGGAGTCAATTTCGTGCGGATGCACACGAGGTAGAGAAACAGTCGCGGCTGAAGTATTGGGGACCAGTGAAGAAGAGACAACTGCAAAGGCGAGTGGAGGATTTATTTAAGCAGAATATATTTGAGTGTATAAATTTTTACTTTTCTGGCTCTCGGCTCGCCGCACCGTGTGGCGATATGGGACCTCCTCTGCCAATCCTCCTTGCCGTGAAGATAGACGGAGAGACGAGAGATAAGTGGCGGCTTGGGATAAAGTATCAAGTAATCACCCCTCGAAGTGAGTATGTGGTCGGTGTGTTAGGTGGGTTATTGGGGGTGCGGTTAGCTGTTCCATATTTTCTGACATTCCACCGCAAGGACGGGCGGGTGTTTAAGAAGTTGCAGGGCAAACTCTGCGTTGCAGAGCTACTGCCGAATGGGGGAATTATAAGTTCTGAGACGCTCTTCAGGAATGACGATAAGATTGTCTTAGCTGGCTCGGAGTATGGGACGTTTGTGCCTGCGAAGGAGGACCCGAACTCTGATGTGGTAGATACGGGCTTTCTCTACTTCGACTGCATCCCGCCGAATGATGAGAGCGGGAGGAGGGCGGTAAGGTTTGATGAGATTGAATATGGATATATGTTGATTCAACTACAGTGCGGTGTAGTGCGGCAGACACTCTTCAATAAGAAATACAATGCGGCGCTAAAGCGAGGCATCCAAATAAGTGCAGGGAGCGGGATAGTGAAGGTGCTATTCACAAAGGACGGCAAATACAGGACGGAGCCGTAAATGGAGTAATGCAAAAAGCAAAATAAAGGAATAACTATGATAGGAGAAATGCAGAATGCGGAATTCATCATTCCGCATTCAACATTGAAGTAATAGTTCTTCCGTTAGTGTCTAATTAGAAATTGTAGTTACTTTTATAACTTCCAGCGGCTAATACACCTATGAGTGTGAGAGCTAACGAAACCACCGAGAGCCAGCCGCATATCAAGGAAGTCATACATAGCGCGACACGGATAGATGCCGCCTGTGCGTTCTTTTTAAGGTCTGGCAGCGATTTATAAGCGAGAAATAGCCCGGCTAAGCCGCAGAGTAACCCTAATACCATTATGATGGTTACCATAGTAGATGCGGAGCCAACTGCCGCACCCATCATACCGCCACAGCACCAGGCGATGCCCATTCCAATCATCGAGAGCGGGAAACTTAACTTGTCCGCATCTATGTTCACTTGTCCGTCCATATTTGACGCTCCTTTCTAAATATTAGAATTAAATAATTCTTCAGTCCCTACTCTACTTAGCCACTTTATTAAGCTCTGACTGCACAAGCGCCGGTATTATGATTCCTATGACGATACCGATTAGGAACCATAATATGGTGTTATTGTCTTTCTTGACCACAGTGGCAAATCCCTCGCAATACTTAAAGAACCAGTATATGTTGGCGATAGGCACAATGAGTAGCCACCCTGTCGGGATATGCGCCCCGAGCCGATTCATCTCGTTCTTGGTAGAAACCGCCCAGTAGATGCCGTAAAGCCCAAAGGTAATGAACATAAGGATATACACCAAGAGGATGTTCCGATTCTTAACCATTCAACATCACCTCCTTTCGTTTTAATAGCGTCTAATAATACCAGAGAAAATAATTCTGTCAACAAAATATGGCATAATTTTCTAAAATATATTGCACGTAGGGAGTGTTGGGCAATATAATGAGCCGAATGATGGAATTTATAAAATCGCTCTATGGTGAGGCGGTCGAGTGGTGCGAGGGGCGGTTGTGGCACTTTCGACTGCTCATAGTTATCTGGTTTGTCTATATTTTGGTAAATCACTTAGCTGACCCGATGTATCAGAGTTTGTTCAAGCCGCTTAATTTAGGCATACACGAGTTGGGGCATTTCGTATTTCGTCCGTTAGGCAGGTTTTTAGAGGTGGCGGGCGGCTCTGTCTTGCAGTGTCTGGCGCCGATTATATCGGTGGTTATGTTTTTCGTCAGGCGGGATTTTTTCGCAATCGCATTCTGCTTCGGTTGGTTGTCCACCAATCTATTTGACGTTGCGACGTATGTAGCGGATGCTCGCGATATGGCTCTGCCGTTGGTAAACGTAGGCGGAGGAGATGCGATACACGATTGGCATTATATCTTGAGCGATATGGGTATGCTAAATGCGGATACGACGTTGGCATTTCTCGTGAGAATAGGTGCTACCATCTCTATGGTTATTTCCCTTCTTGCGGGAGTATGGCTCCTGTGGCAGATGTTCAAATATAGAAGGGCGTAACTTTCTAACCGCTCCTTCTAAATCGATATACCCCCATAGCCAATAATCCGCAGGCGAGGACGAACAGTATAATCGGATGTCTCACGCTATTCACTATCGGCGTTAGGGCAATCCTCGTTATGTTTCTCAAGCCATCGCTTCCTGCGATATAGTTGGCAGGCATAGGTGCCATCGCATAGTAACATTCTACAGCCATCCTGCCGACTGGATTCGCCATTAAATAATCATCTCGGAATGCGGATAGCGAGCGCACCTCGTCTGCGTCCTTGCTGCCATACGTCGCTGTAGCGATATAGCAAAATCCACTACTGTTAGCCAAGTCAGCAAGGGCTGCACCATACCTCAGGATAAGCCCGACCCAGTTTAACCCAGTATCAGAATCACCTACCACAAAGATACTGCCTAATGCAATGGCGAAACCCTCGTCATCAAAGCCGCTATCGAATGTATCATCCCAGAGTAAACTGCCGTCTGTGTTAGAGTATTTAGCGGTGTAAATATCGTCGTTTGTCCCGTTATAG
>MHYJ01000133.1:0-642 GCA_001828445.1 Planctomycetes bacterium RBG_16_43_13 | reverse complement strand
TCCAGCTACGTAGAGGTCGCCTGTGGCTGGGTCTATAGTAATTGCATAGGCGTAGTCATAGTATGGATTGAAGACAGCAACTTCATTTACGCCGTTAGTATCCCAATAATCCGTATCGCCGAAGGGTGTGGTATCTACATCTGGGCTCTCCGCATCACCATACATATGTCCGTGGTTATCAAGTTTTATAGTTACAACACTATACGAGTCATCATCCCAGCCGGTGCAGTATAGATTTCCCGAACTATCGCCAACCATTCCTGTGAGCTCGCTACTATTAGAGTAATAATAATAGAAGACGTCATTTGTAATACCACCTACCCCGTCATAATTCCCAAACGGTGTAGCGCCGACTGGATTAAGAGGGTCATCATCACCGTACTGATTGCCATCGTTATCATATCGAATAACGATGAAGTAATAATAGTCAGTTCCAGCTACTGTAACGTCGCCTGTAGTGCTATCTACTACGACAGCAACGGCTTTTTGTGCGTCAGTCCCTCCCCAGATGTTGCTGGCACGTGCCCAGAGGAGATTGCCGGAGGAGTCGTATTTTACTGTGAAGAAATCATTGTTGTCAGGTATACCAACTCTGGTGGTTCCCACGACATATATATTGCCGGATGAGTCGGTAGTAACGGC
>MHYJ01000132.1:4991-19564 GCA_001828445.1 Planctomycetes bacterium RBG_16_43_13 | reverse complement strand
AGTAATGCCCGATGAAACTCTTTCTCGACGTCCCCACCAATATTGGACACCCTATACTTTTTAATTCGCTGAGCCGCCTGAGTATCTCTATATTATGCTCGGGCAGTTTGCCGAAGCCGATGCCGGGGTCTATGATTATCCGCTCCCGCGCGACACCTGCCGATAATGCTATCCTTATACTCTCCCTTATGTGGAGTGCGATTTCCGACATCACGTCCTCATACTGCGGATTCTCCTGCATAGTTTGTGGTGTGCCGCGAATGTGCATTATTATTACGGGTGTCTTATATTTAGCGACGACCCCCGCCATCTTCCTGTCTCCGCACAAACCCGTGATATCGTTCACGATTTTCGCACCTGCTCGGAGCGCCTCCCTCGCAACCGCTGACCTCGCCGTATCTATGGAGATGAGCAACTTTTTTCCTGAGAGTTTATCGAGAACTGGGATGACCCTTTTCAATTCTTCCTTAACGCTGACTTGTCTGGAGCCGGGGCGGGTTGACTGTCCGCCGATATCTATGATGTCCGCTCCGCAGGACGCCATCTTTAGTGCATACTCGACTGCGGTCTTTACGTCTGTGAATTTCCCGCCGTCTGAAAACGAGTCGGGCGTTACGTTCAGAACACCCATTATGTGGGTCGTCCTGCCGAGCGTGAGTTCGCCGCCTCGATAAGGAACTTTATATACCCTCTTATTATAATTTTTTATTGTCTCTCTGATGATGCGGGCGATGCGGGGCAATACCCACGGCTGCTCCATCAACTGATTGCAGAGTTCGGAGAAATGTTCCTGCATCCCGACGAGGACGGCGTTAGACGGCTCGACCTCCTCCGTCAAGACGAACTTGTGAACAGCCGCATCACCGCCTAAAGAGAGGAGAGATTGCTTTAGTATATTACACTCTACACGCGACAGGTTCTCGAGTTTTATGGAGATTGCCCTTGCCTTCGGGAGCATCTTCTGAACGCCGCGTGGCGTAGAGCCGACTCGCACCATCTCCCTTGCGGTGAAATAGCCATTGGAGGCGGATATAATGCGGGGGTTCAGACGGAGTTCAAGATTAGATATTCGGCTATCCGACTTTACACATTCCACTTTAAGTTTTTAACCTGTCCTACTACGCCTGCGCTGGACCCGTCAACGGCTTTTCGTTAGGGAAGGGCTTCCATACTTTCTCCTGCCCTTCCACTTTCTCTGGCTCTTTTTCTTTTTCTTCAGCCGCAACCGCTTTAGCATTTGCCTCCGCCCTTATAGAGTCGATATCCTCGCCTGCTAAAATCTTCTTCACATCATCACCGGAGAGGGTCTCGTATTTGAGAAGCGCCTTAGCAATCATCTCGAGTTTGCCCTTGTTGTTCTGAATGAGCTCTTTAGCTCTATTGTAAGAAGTGTCCAAGATTTTCCTGACCTCAGCATCGATTTCTACGGCGGTTTTCTCGCTGTGGTTTCTGGTGCGGGTGATTTCTCTGCCGAGGAATATCGTATCCTCATTCTCGCTATAATTTACAAGCCCGACCGCCTCTGACATACCCCACTCGCAGACCATCATACGGGCAAGTTCAGTTGCTTTCTTGATATCGTCGCGGGCGCCGGCGGAGATGTCACCACAGAATGTTTCCTCCGCTACCCTGCCGCCGAAGAACATTGTGATAGTGCCGAGGAGATACTTTTTCTGCATATGGTATCTATCCTTTTCGGGTAGGGTCATAGTGGCACCGAGAGCCAAGCCCCGCGGTATTATAGTAACCTTGTGGAGTGGCTCTACCTCCGGAAGAAGTTCAGCTATGAGGGTATGCCCGCTCTCGTGATATGCAGTAACTTTTTTATCCTCTTCGTCCATAACGCGCGACCTCTTAGCCCTGCCCCACCTTACTTTATCCCGTGCCTCCTCCAAGTCCTCCTGTACGATGGCGTCTCTTTTCTTCATAACTGCAAGTAATGCCGACTCATTTATAATCGCCTCTAAGTCCGCACCAGAGAACATAGGCGTTGTCTTGGCTATTACTTTCAAGTCAGCATCATTCGCAAGCTTTACCTTTTTGGCGTGAACCTTGAGTATGTCCTCTCGCCCCTTAACATCGGGCATATCAATAACTATCTCTCTATCAAACCTGCCAGGTCTGAGAAGAGCTGGATCCAAAACATCAGGCCTGTTTGTTGCAGCCATAACGATAACGCCTGTATCTGTGTCGAAGCCATCCATCTCTACAAGGATGGCGTTCAATGTCTGTTCTCTCTCATCGTGCCCACCGCCGAGGCCAGAGCCCCTACGTCTGCCAACTGCATCTATTTCATCCAGGAATACTATGCAGGGAGAATTTTTCTTTGCTTGTTCAAATAAGTCCCTGACTCGTGAAGCGCCTACACCGACAAACATCTCTACAAAATCAGAGCCACATATATTAAAGAATGGAACGTCTGCCTCGCCTGCTATCGCCTTCGCCAACAACGTTTTACCTGTCCCTGGAGGGCCTACCAAAAGCACGCCTCTGGGTATCCTGCCACCAAGTTTCTGAAACTTTGTTGGGTCTTTTAGATATTCTATTATTTCTGTAACCTCATCTTTTGCCTCATCAATACCAGCAACATTATCAAATGTTATTTTACGTTTACTATTATCCATAAGCCGTGCCCTGCTTCTGCCAAAATTCAGTAAACTGCGGGGGTCACCACTCATAGACCTCACTTGCCTTGAGAAAAACCACCATACAAGCATAATCAAAATCAGCCAAGGTATCAGATTTATAAGAACTTGATATAAAAGCGGATTTGGAGGGCTGTGATGAACCTTTTGTGGCTCTACATATTTTTCTATCTCCTTCAATCCCTCTATGTCACGAATATATGCATCTGGGAACTCTGTTCTTATCTTTTCATATTTTCCCGCCTCTTCTTTCTCACCAATTTTATAATTTGGAACAAGTTGACCTTCCACTTCATAGCCATTTATCCATAACTCTGTTATGTGACCATCTGCCTTCACCTGCAGAAACTCAGTGTGCGGCACATCAAATACCTTACCTGATGTGGTAAGCGTTTTGCTTCCATAGAGTAGAAGTGCTATAACAGTTGTTATTATTAAGAACACCAAAAGACCTCGTGGCTTTTTCTGAGATTTAGTTACCTTTCCTTCTTCGTCTTTGAATTCATCATCTCTCATAATACCTTATATCTCCTTACCACTTACTCTCTAATCTCGTTGCCACCCATCTTGCTAACCTATCGAAAACCTCTTCTCTTACAACATCTTCTGTCTCACCTCTCGCGCCTACAACCTGTGCTGTTTCCGTTTTTGAGTCCTCCATCATTATGGCACCAGTTTTCTTGTTTTTCAGTTTTACATTTAGCTTTATTACAACTGTTCCAACTATTACCTGATCGCTTTTAGTTTCCACTGCACTCGGCCTGTCATAGTCAGCAATCTCACCTAAAAGCTCATATTCGGTATCTACCATATTAACCTTAATCCCTTGTGCCTGGAGATGCCGTGTAACTACCTCTGTCAACTCTATTTCATACATCCTACGAAGTGTAGAGTTCTCAAAGATAGGAACACTAACACTCTTTACCTCATATAATCCCCCGACGTTGTATCCACAACCAACAGCAACCAGCAATAATAACACAGAAATACGAGACATTATTTTTCTAATTCTCCCAATAATCCACCTGCCTTTTCTGCCCACGTCGTATCCTTGTAATTTGCTAATAGGGAGCGTAAGTAGAACATAGCCGATGTATTCTTACCCTTCCTAACATAGAACTCTGCTATTACGAACTCCTTCTCTGCAAGGCGCTCATTTATATCTTTCACAATATCCTTTGCCTTGTCTGTTAAACTGTGATATGGGAACGAATCGATAAGCCGCTTGAAATTTTTCTTCGCATCAGTAAGAAATTTAGTATCGTAATCTGCTCTGTTAAAACGACGAAGGTTACATATACCGAGCTTGAATATCGCCTCAGGAGCAACACCGCCAGTTGAATAGTTGTCAGCTATAAACTGATACTCTAATGCCGCAGAATCTACCTCGTCTTTCTTGTAATAAAAATCAGCTAACCACATATAATATTTACCAGAGAAATCCTCGTATGGATAACGTTCAAGGGTGGATTTCAGCTTCTCTATGCCTGTCTTGGACGACTTCCACAGCGCGAGGCCAAGCAGTGATTCCTTATAACCTTTCTCCGCAAGGTTCACCCCACAATCCATCTGCCTACGTATGGCATCTTTAACCTTAGGTGATTGTCTAAACTTTACTAAAAACGAATCAAATTCATCATACGCACCATAGTAATCGCCGACATTGTACAAAGAATTAGCTTCTCCAAAATGAGCAAGCTCTTTTAACCTGCTATCTGTAGTATTATTAAGAAGAAGGGTAAACGCTGAAGCAGCGTCATCATATAGACCATCTTTATCAAGCTTTACACAATATTTATAGAAATCATCTGGAGAGAGATTCTCCGCCATAGTAGTATTTATAAAACTGCCATCTTTATACTGCCATTGCATCGCATTACTGACCTCTTTTTTATCATCTGCATAGGCAGACAGCACAATAACTAATAATGATACTACCAGCGTTACGTTTCTCATTCCAATCATCCCCAAAGACAAGTAATGCTACCAGTAAGTTTAGCAGTTTTCAACAGTTTTTCGGCAGATATAGGAAAACCTACTGCTTATAGATATGCCCGGGGCGAGAGTCGAACTCGCACACCTTACGGTATACGCCCCTCAAACGTACGTGTCTGCCAATTCCACCACCCGGGCGATTAGGTTTCCCGCTAATTTTTCGTTGTTAGATGATATTTAGTTCCCGATAAAAAGGCAAGCCAAAACTACTTCGTGACAAAAATTGTCCCACTAAATACAGCTTTATCTTGCTCAAACATTACACACACGTTAAGTTTATTTATTAGTTCAATCCAGTTAATAAGATGTTCAATCCTATCTTTCGCAGATGCAATCTCATCCATATACCTTTGTGTCTGTGAAATATCCCCCAACTTCTTTTGTATAAGTTGTATCTTCTCCTCATATAGATATTTGCTGAATCTGTAGGACACCTCCTTCTCAAGGGATGAATTGGCTGGTAGCTGTGATAGATTTATACCTCTGCGTATCTCACTCTTTATTGCCTCTATCCTACTCTTATCATATTTAGCTGACATTTCCTTTTCTATCTCGGGTTCTATTCCTGCGCGGAATCTATTATTTACAATGGCCTGGGCTATATATTCTTTCATATCCCTTGTAACGGCAATAAAAGATACCATATCTACAAATAATGCTAAGTCACTTCCTATACCTATACTATGGACACTCTTATTGTTATACTCTTTAAGCAGTGGATAGAATGTAGAAAATATAATAGCATCTTTATAAATAACAATAGCAGGAGAAATGGCGTCGCCAAATGCATTTGCTTCATCACCGTTAATTTTTATCCTTATTATTGCACCTTCCCTATACCCTATTGCATCATCTTTATACTTTTCCTCAGTTATAGTAAACGGAGGCATCCCGCCACGCTTCGTTTCCTCCCTTCCTATATTAGCTACAAAGTAATTGAGCATCTCACGTATTTTATCTCCAGCCCATTTGTCTTTCAGATCTATGAATACAATTAAGGCGGGTATTGGATACTTTGTCTTTATACCAAATCGCTCGTAATCAACCTTTGCGAGTGCTATACCCCATTCGGGCCCTAAAAGAGGCAACAAATCGCGCTCGAGGTCTTTCTTGTCTAACACATCTCTATTAAACAGAGCAAGCTCTTCCTTTATCTTTTTCTGCGTTTCTATATCCTGCTGAGCAAGAGATTGCCTCCAGAAATCTTGCATATCTGTCCAGAAGGTAACACCGCAAAACATATCTGGTGGGAGGTACTTACAGATTGGCGGCGATTCAATACTAATTCCCTTTGAGTAATATATCCCTCTCCTTTTAGAATAATATGTTTTGTATTTGTCAATAACAGCAGGTCTATATGACAGGACACCATATATTGAGATAACACCCCCAACAGTTATATCGCAACCTGCGGCATCAAAATCTCCCAATAAATCAGATATATAGCCCAGACCCCTTTGCAAAGTACCTCCCTGCCCACTCCTATAGCGTGATAGTAAATCAAGATTGACGAAACAGAAAGATATAACACCTTTCATTTGTTTCTTACAGACCTGCTGAAAAGTACTGGTCTGCTCTATACAGTTCCTATTTTTTATTGCCCATATAGAATCTCTAACAAACTTTATATTTTCTGATAGAATGAGGATCCTACCTATAAATGCATAATTCAAATTAGAATTATTACTCTTTATATTCCGTATAGTGATATCACTATAGACATCAACTGCTTGCGACAAACCACCTAACGTCTCATCCAACCTTGAATAAACTGCCTCTATAAGGTTAACCCTAACTATATAAAGAACGTCAATATTATTCATATTCTCGCTAAATCTGCCCGCTATTGCTAACTGGCCATCAGTCATACTGCCTATTTTATCTTTTATCTCATTAATCGTTGAGGATATGCCTGTGTTATGAAGTGCCGACGACTTCAACGTAGAATTAAATTCATTAACAAATGAAGAAAGGTCAGCTATGCCAACATAAAATACGATATCTTGAGGAACTGCCTCTACAAATGGTGTTACACTACGAAAAGTGTAAAGAGCTAAGAATAGAGATACTGCTATAACACATACTAATACAAAAGCCGCAATTATCCTCACAACTCTTGATTTGCCTTCAATTCCCATATCGCACTATTATAGAGTCAGAAATGTCTTATCTCAATAATTACTTGAAAGATGCAAGTGTACAATGTAAAGTTAGAACACTATGAGGATATCAGATAGGATTGGACAACTTGAGGAATCTGCTACATTTGCAGTAACAGAGAAAGCCGCTCGTCTAAAAGAGCAAGGTGTGGATGTAGTATCTCTCACGGCAGGTGAACCTGATTTCGATACGCCTGAACATATAAAAGATAAAGCCATCCTGGCAATAAAAAGTGGCTTTACAAAATATACAGCGTCATCTGGAATAGCCAAACTTAGAGAGGCAATAGCAAGAAAGCTCAAACGCGATAATAATCTTGATTACAAACCATCCGATGTGCTGGTTTCATGTGGAGCTAAACACTCCCTATACAACATTATACAAGCTATTTGCAATGAAGGTGATGAAGTCATAGTCCCAGCTCCCTATTGGACGAGCTATCCAGAAATAATAAAGGCATCTGGTGCTAAAGCAGTAATGTTACAAACTCATACGTCAGATGGGTTAAAACTCACGCCAAATGCTATTAAAAAACATATAACAAATAAAACTAAGGCAATACTATTAAACTCTCCATCTAATCCAACAGGCGCTGTATACTATGCAAAGGAGCTTGAGGCGATTGCGGAAGTATTATCTGATTATGACATATTCATAATTTCAGATGAGATATATGAGTCAATAATCTACGATGGTTTGAGACACATAAGTATTGCATCGATCAACAATAAAATTAAAGAAAAAACTATCGTAATAAATGGCGTTTCAAAGGCATATGCTATGACAGGATGGAGAATAGGTTATGCTGTAGGACCAAAAGATGTAATAAACGTAGCGGCAAGGTTACAAAGCCAATCTACTTCTAATCCATCCTCTATATCGCAATATGCGGCAGTAGCTGCTTTGGATGGAGAGCAGTCCTTTATAGGGAAAATGGTAAAGGAATACGAAAATCGCAGAAACTATATTATAAATAGGATAAAGTCGATAAGCAATATAAGTTATATTAAGCCAGAAGGAGCATTTTACTTCTTTATACGCATTGCTGACTTCTTTGGCAGAACTCTTGATGGGAGAACTATCTCCGATTCTATGTCGTTCTCGGAGTGTCTGCTGGAACATAGTAACGTAGCAACTGTAGCAGGAGTTGCCTTTGGTGCAGATGAATACGTAAGATTATCGTTTTCTACGTCTATGGATAATATAATAAAGGGATTAGATAGATTTGAGAAATTCCTGAAGAATATAAGCACATAATGGGTATAGAGAAGAGAAGGTTCAAACGACTTGGCACAAATTGGGTTGCTAAGATTAGAGAAAAGAAACTATCAGATACGACCATAGAGAGGATGGCGAGCGTTCGCAATATAAGCACAGGTGGCGTATTCATTGAGACATCTATGCCGTTCCCTTTAGAGACATATCTGGAGATGGAGTTCGCTGCACCTGGCTATCCAGAAAACATTACTGTACTTGGAGTAGTCAAGTGGTCTAATGAAGGAAAAATAGCAAGTGGGCAACCAATCGGTATGGGTATAGAGTTCTTGGAAGTATCAACAAAAAATAAGAGCATAATATCGCAATATGTAAATGGAGCAATTACAAAGGATGTCCTTAGGAATTTAACACGCTCTTCTCTACATCATAGTTTACTAAAATATTATTGTAGAAAAGGTGGTGAAACACTTGACATATCTGTTCTTGCAACATTCCTTAACACCAATAAAGAAACACTGCTGAAGGTATTAAAGGATTTTTCCGTCTGTCAGCTTGCCCAAATCTCCAACGAGTGGGTAAAATTTGTTCCTCCTAAAGATGAGAATTTAGTTAATATTATACAAGAGTGGTTTAAGGTAAACGGGTGAGGTTTCATCTACGATGCAGAGAAAGACAGAAGCACTGCCACTTAGGAAGATAGATTATAGCGAGACAAGTCAGATAATTCGTTTTCTTACAAAAGACCTCGGCAAAATATCAGTAATTGCAAAAGGTTCTAAACGAAAAGATAGTAATTTTAGCGGCACTATCGACTTATTTACTGTTTATGAGATAGTTTACATAGAAAAACAGCCGGGAAACCTCGATATATTGACATCAGCAAATCTACAGAAATCCTTTCAAACTCTATGTGAGGATATAACTACATTTAGTGCGGCGAGTTATATTATAGAGTTCGGAGATGAGCTCGTTGCAGACGGGCAGAGGATAAACGGCTTATATGACTTAATAATAAATTCTCTGTCAGATTTAGGTGGCAAAGATATAGACAGTGTTATATTCAACTTCGAGGCAAAGGCGCTAAGAATGCTCGGCTATATGCCGAGGGTTGAAAACTGCTGTATATGTCAGGAAAAGATAGCTGATAGTCTAAGCGTCGTCTCATTTGCAGCACGGCATGGAGGTATTCTCTGTTCCAGGTGTAAGGGTAACGACCCCACAAAAATATGGACACGTAGAGGGGCATTAAAATATCTGGGCAATTTCTCAAATGGCGGCGTCGCTACAGCTATTTCATCAACTATAAAAATAGACCTGAGGCGTGTCCTTAACTACTACGTATGCTACCTTATGGAGAAAGAGCCACGCACTATGAGGTTCATTGATGGAAGGGTCAAGTATTAAAAAATGGTAGATAAAAAGAATAATAAATCTCCTTACATATCAGTAGTTATTCCTGTCTATAATGAGGAGGAAAATATAATACAACTATGCGAGGCCGTTACTTCTGTTCTTGATACATATGGCAAGCCATATGAGATACTCCTTATAAATGATGGTTCTACTGATAGGACTCTTGAACTAATCACACAGGTCAAAAACCAACGTTCCTTACGTTCCACTTCAGGGTTTGCCGAATTACGTGTGTTGAGTTTTGAGCGTAATGCGGGCCAAACGGCTGGCTTTGATGCCGGCTTTAAAGCTGCTAAGGGTGAAATAATAGTAACTATGGATGGGGATATGCAAAACGACCCACGCGATATACCTGTGCTCATTGATAAACTTGTCTCGATGGACTGTGACGGTGTCGTTGGCTGGCGACGGAATAGGCAAGATACTCTCTTACGGAGAATTGTCTCATATTTTGGAAACAAGGTCAGAAATAAGTTAACTGGAGACAGATTTAAAGATACAGGATGTAGTTTAAAGGCATTGAAGAGTTATACAGTAAAAAATCTAAAACTATATAGCGGTATGCATCGCTTTCTATCAACGCTTATTAATCTTGAGGGTTTTAGATTAGTAGAAGTGTCTGTCAATCATTTCCCTCGCACACGCGGTAAATCCAAATATAGTATAATGAATCGCATTTTTAAGGTATTAATGGATATATTAATACTTAGATGGATGAGGAAGAGACACTTAAATTACAAAATTTCTAAGGAGGCTTAAATGGATGTAATAATTAGCAAACTACGAGACCCTTGGCTTATCTTAGGTTTTGCAGGGCAATTTGTATTTCTTATGCGTTGGGTAGTTCAGTGGATTGTATCCGAAAGGAAAAAGATGAGTGTAACGCCAATATCCTTTTGGTATATCAGTTTAGGAGGAGCTACGATTACGCTGATATATAGTATACACAAAGAGGATCCGGTTTTCATATTCGCACAGATTGTGAGTTCACTGATATATGCACGTCATCTAATACTTATAAATAAAAATAGGCAGACGCCTCAAGATTAGAAATGGCTATTTTCAGGATGCTATTGCTTTTCATCTTTTTCAGTTGTGTCCGGCTGCTTCTTTTTCTTCTGCTCCTCCTCCCATTTCTGCCACTCGCCATAGACCTCATCTATAGTAGGTCTCTGTATACCCCGAGCACGAGGTTTCAGGTCATAACCTATATCCCTTACCTGCACAAGCTCGAGTGTCTTCCCCACAAGTGTATACATTAGTAACCGGTTGGTCTGTGAGTCAAATAGCACGAATGCATCTGTACCTCCACCAGTGTTTATAGTTCCGGCGAGCCATCTACTGTTCTTATTGTCAACTGTCTGGGCATTTAGCGTGCTATCGGTCCTACTTAATACTATACCTACTAATATCCCAATCAGTCCTGTTAAAATAACAAGCCCCGCGTTCTTAACCATATCTTTACACCTCCTTTCACAAATAAATAATATATCTACTTCAATACTACTATCAACAATATGACGCAAAATATCTTTACTATACTGCTGAATTATATATTATAGACATAATGTTGCCCAAGTAAAATGTTTTATGAATAGGGTTATGAAAAATATAATTTATATATTTGCAATAGCTTTCCCATATTTCCTACTTGACACAAGCTATGCCTTTGCAGACCTAACTATAGAACGTAAGGTGACCATAGCAATAACGGATGTGATTAACAGGAAAGAAAAGATAAACAGGATAGAGGTTGTAAAAATAAGGGGCAACACTGTAAAAATAGAGGATAAGACATTCGGAACTATATTTATAATAAGGGGGGATAAGAAGTTAGCGTGGCAAATTAACACACTAAATGGAACTTATTCTGAGGTATCCTTTGCCGAGATTCTAGAGCAAAAGAAAAAAGTTATAAATGAGATAAAATCAGCAAAAAAAATAGTCGAAGGAAGTGAAGAGGCAACTATTCTCGATAAGATAATAACTGACTTGGGTGATATACCAACGTCAGCAACAGTAGAGGTAACGGAAGATAAAGAAGTGGAAGACGTATTAGGATATAAGTGCAGACATAGAACTATATCACTTGATGGACGGATTATAATAGATGGCTGGTTTGCGGATGAAGTCGATGGTGGTGTGAATTATCTTAAAACGCTCGTTCATATAGGTTCACTGCCCTCTGTTTTAGAGGAGAGGTTATCCCAACTAAAGGGGACTATGTTGAAGGGTGATATTAGATATACACTGTTCACTGATAGAATAACTGCTACGGAGACGGTTTCGTCATTATCTACAGAGGAAATTAAATCAGATGAGTTCAACCTACCAAGCGGTTTGCGTAAAGTAACCTTTGATGATTTTGAGGATACAATATCTCCTAATAAACAGACAAAGTGATATAAACTGTAATTTGCGGTAATATGAATGCCGTCCGTGCACATTTGTATGTATCAGGTGTTGTTCAGGGGGTATTTTATAGAGCCACAGCCCGCGATGAAGCAATAGCAAGAAATATGGTAGGATGGGTCAGAAATACCGGTGACGGGAAGGTAGAGATATTGTTAGAAGGCGTTAAAGAAAATGTAGATGATATGATAAAGTGGTGCTATAAGGGACCACCTTCATCCAAAGTAACAGACATAAAGATTGAGTGGGATAAGGCAAAATATGATATAAGCGGCTTTAAGATTATTCGCTAAAATATGGAATACATACATCTTTGCCTATTACTCGTATTAGTAATACTGATTCTGTTACTTCTATTTAAGAGCAATAAACAGGATGAATCATCCGCAAATATCCTCATCCAAAACGAAATAAGCAACTTAAACAGCCAACTCGCGAATCGACTCGATAGCTTAAATATTCGCCTTGGACAAATAGATGAGGCAAATCGCAATCTTTCCGAAGTAAGCAGAGATATGGCTAACTTTCAGCAAAAGCTCCTAAACCCCACAATTAGAGGCGGTATAGGCGAAGTAATACTTGAAAATCTACTTAAACAGATACTACCTAAAGAAAACTTCTCAATACAACACCGCTTTAGCAATGGCGAGAGAGTTGATGCTTTAATAACTATCGCTGACAACACAAAACTCTCTATAGATGCAAAATTTCCTATGAGTAACTTCCATAATCTTGTAAAGGCATCATCAGATGAAGAAAGAAAAAGATGCAGAAAAATATTCTTACAAGATGTGAGAAAACATATAGACGACATATCAAAAAAATATATACGTCAAGCAGAGGGAACACTCGATTACGCATTTATGTATATACCTGCTGAAAACATATATTACGAAATAACTGCCAATAGCGACAGTGATTCCATATTTGACTACTCTATAGAACGTAAGGTCATACCTGTCTCTCCAAATACATTATATGCATACCTGCAAACAGTATCACTTGGCATTCGAGGACTTAAGATAGAAAAACACGTAAGGGAAGTATTAGAACGTATATCGCAGTTACGAGGTGATGTAAACAACCTAAAGGATTCCTTTAGAACAATGGGAACACATATTACAAATACACATAGTTCCTACATTAAAACCAACGAATCGCTGACAAAATTAAGTACCACACTTGATATTATAGAAAGTAAGACCACCGAGGAATAAAATACATTGCAATCTATTTGATTTCATATAGTTCTATGTTATACTAATGCAAGTTAGAGAAACCTTATATGACTTCTGACCAAGCAAACAGACGCCGTAAGAAACGTTACGGAGTGAAAGGAAGCACTATACAGTATAGAAAAGGTGGGCTTTTATCATTCCTCGGCGCCAGCTCAGCAAAGTGCATAGTAATAAACATCAGCGAGTTCGGACTTGCATTTGTAACTAAAGGAGAGTTGAGACCAGCTGATAAAATTGCCCTCTCTATAGACGCACCGAAATTAGCCGAACCTATCGCTGTAAATGGAAGGGTTCTCTGGGTAAAAAAGGCAGATGATATTAACGCCTATAAAGTAGGTGTAGAATTTAACAAATTAGCAGGCAGGGTAAAGTCCAACCTGAAGAGTTTGCTTGACAATGCATTACTCGATAGTGTAGATATATCTACCAGATATATTACAATTAACTAAATCAGATTTTAGGAGTAAAGATATGGCAAAGACAAAAGATGTAGCGCGTTTTAAGATGACGTTTCCACCCAACGTTATGGGAGAGCCGTTTATGTATAAACTCTCTAAGGAAATGAAGGTCGTACCCAATATCCTGCGCGGGCGAATAGCTGATACTAACGCCTGGCTCGAGATAGAGATAGCCGGGTCGAAGGCAAACATAAATAAGGCGATAAAGTTCTTAGAAGAAAAGGGCGTTGCAATTACACAATTAAAGAATTAGCGGCAGAGTTCACAACACAGGTTTGCGATTTTATCCTCTCCTCGTATAACCGTCCCTGATATGACCCACGTCGTATAAGTTCTTGTTCTATCGCCTGTATGACCTCGTTTTTCGACTTCCCCCATTTTGGTGCGACTAAATATTCTCCCTGTATCTCGCCCATCAGCCGTTGGACTACCATCGTAGGCGATATACGCTCCAGCACGTCCGCCGCCAGCGATGCCCACTCGTCTAAATCCATCGTTCTAATCTTCCCCTTTTTATACATAACCTCCATTGCCGTCTGCCGTGCTACATATAGATGGTGGATTTTTATGGAGTCGAGCCCCATCTCTGCAACTTTATCCGCCGTCGCCATCATCATCTCGTGCGTCTCCTGTGGAAATCCGAATATCGTATGGACGCATAATTTCAGCCCACGCCCCTTAGCCCGCCTCACCGCATCCTTGAAATCCTCATACGTGTGCGCCCTATTCGTGAACTCCATCGTCTCGTTGTAAATCGACTGTAAGCCCAGCTCAAGCCAGACGTCAAGTTTATCCGTATAGCTCTCTATCAGGTCGAGGACATCGTCAGGTACACAGTCAGGACGCGTCCCTATCGACATCGCTACCACATCAGGATAGTCAAACACCACATCATAAATGCTTTTCAGATAGTCCACCGGCGCATACGTATTCGTATATGCCTGAAAATATATAATGAATTTCTCCGCATCAAAACTCTTGCGATAGAACGCCATCCCAGAATCAATCTGTTCCTTCACATTTTTTAGGACACC
>MHYJ01000132.1:0-4950 GCA_001828445.1 Planctomycetes bacterium RBG_16_43_13 | reverse complement strand
GTCGCCCTCGTCCCGTCCCGATTAGGACAGGTAAAGCCCGCATCCAGCGATATCTTCCGCACCTTGAACGGATATTTCTCCTTCAAGTATCGCGCAAATGAATAGTAAAGCGGTTTTGGACTCACACCAAGATTATAACTTCTCAGGAATAGAAGTCAAACGTAAGACGCCGCTTCGCTCAATATTAAGAAGTGCCACGCCATTCTTGACAAGAGTGCAAGATTACTATATCTTCGCCTTTACGAAAGAACGTTAATGAAGATACTAATCCTATCCGTTACAGCAGGTGCGGGGCACAACCGAGCCGCTGAAGCAATAAAGGCAGAAGCAACACTCAGTTTCCCTCATATAAAGGCGGAATATTATGACGCATTAGATTTCTCAAGCAAACTTTTTAAGACATTATACAGCCAATCATACGTATTTATGGTCAATCGCACGCCATCACTCTGGGGACTCCTGTATCACGAGATGGAGAAGGGTAAGGAGCGAAAGAAGACAGACAAGATTGTAAATACATACGATAAACACGCCTATCCTAAATTGATAAAGTTAATAAAACGTATAGAGCCGGATTTTATAATCTGCACTCACTTCCTGCCCGTTAATGTCATATTAGCACATTCTATCAATATACCCATCGGCGTCGTAGTTACGGACTACGATGTCCATAAACTCTGGGTAAATAAAGACCTCTCTGTTTATTTCGTCGCCAGCGATGAGGTAAAATGGCAACTTAAAAAATATGGCGTCAGGGAATCAAATATCGTCGTAACAGGCATACCCATCCATCCAACATTCAGAAGGTCTAAAGATAGGAAAGAACTCCTTGCTAAATTCGGACTAAAAGACGGCGTAACTACCATATTACTCCTGAGTGGTGGATTCGGTATGGAAAAAGTAGAGGATGCATTCGAGGTAATAGCAAATGCGGCACAGGACTGCCAGATTCTGGCTATAGCCGGTAAGAATGAGAAGCTGAAAAACAAACTATCCGCTATAGCAAAGGGCTACCCTAACTGCAAGGTCTACGGCTTTGTTACAAACATAGATGAATTTATGCAGGTAAGCGACATAGCAATAACAAAGGCAGGAGGGCTCACCACCTCCGAATGTTTGGTGAAGGAATTACCAATGATAATAGTATCACCAATACCTGGACAGGAGGAGAGGAACTGCGACTTTCTGCTGGAGTCGGGTGCGGCTGTCAAGGCAAAAAATATAGAACTCTTAGATTATAAACTGAAATCATTATTAGATAATACTTCATCTATCCGCAGAATGAGGGAAGCCACACTAAAGATTGCTAAACCCAACGCCGCTAAAGATATAATTGAATATATCGTAACAAATTATAAATAGGATATATAAATCTGAATAAGATAATAATGTGAGTAATACAGAACCAAAAAGATTGCCGTTCATAGACCGCTTTCTGACTGTCTGGATATTTCTGGCAATGTTTATAGGCGTTGGAACAGGATATGCGTTTCCTGCCATCGTTCAATTCTGGGGTAAGTTTCAATCAGGCACTACGAATATCCCCATAGCAATCGGGCTTATTCTTATGATGTATCCGCCTTTGGCTAAAGTAAGATATGAAGAATTGGGTGATGTATTCCGCAATGTAAAAGTTTTATTACTCTCTCTGGTGCAGAACTGGGTAATAGGTCCAATCCTGATGTTCGCCCTGGCAATTATATTCCTGCGGGATAGACCAGAGTATATGGTTGGGCTTATAATGATAGGCCTGGCACGTTGTATAGCAATGGTGATTGTCTGGAACGATCTGGCTAAAGGCGACCGAGAATATGCGGCAGGGCTTGTGGCGTTTAACTCTATATTTCAGGTGCTTTTTTATTCCCTTTATGCGTGGGTATTTATCACTGTCCTACCGGGCTGGTTTGGGCTGGAGGGTGTTACGGTTAATGTTACAATCCGCCAGATTGCCGAGAGTGTTTTCATATATTTGGGTATCCCGTTCCTTGCAGGCATCATAACACGACTTGGTCTGATAAAACTTGTCAATAAAGAGTGGTATGAAAAATCCTTTCTTCCTGTAATCAGCCCGATTACCCTGATAGCACTCCTGTTTACCATTATCGTGATGTTCTCGCTGAAGGGTGAGTATATAGTTAAGATACCGCTTGACGTGGTACGGATTGCCATACCACTTCTTATCTATTTTATAGTGATGTTCCTGATATCATTTTATATGAGCAGGAAAGTCAGGGCGACCTATGAGCAAAGCGTTACCCTTTCATTCACTGCGGCGAGCAATAATTTCGAGTTGGCAATAGCAGTAGCAGTCGCAGTATTTGGTATGGGGTCGGGTGCCGCCTTTGCCGCAGTTATAGGACCTCTGGTTGAAGTGCCTGTAATGATTGGACTTGTAAGTGTGGCATTCTTCCTCAAACGGCGGTATTTCGCACCTAAAAAAATTCTCTTCCTATGCACTGGCAACTCCGCACGCAGTCAGATGGCAGAAGGATTGGCTAATTTCTATGGTAAAGCATGGATTCAGGCGGCAAGTGCAGGCACAAATCCGACCAGCGTCAACCAATATGCGGTTAGGGCAATGTCTGAAATCGGGATTGATATCTCCCATCAGCATTCTAAAAATATCAACCAGTTCCTTAACGAACAGTTTGACTACGTTATAACGCTCTGTGATAGTGCCAGACAGTCCTGCCCTACATTCCCGGGTAAAAAGATATTGCATTGGAGTATCCCCGACCCCGCTCAGGCAACAGGTAGCGATGATGAGGTCTTAGAGGCATTTCGTAGTGCACGAGATAAGATTAGAGACCTTATTGAGCGAAACCTCTAAGCTGTCAAAAAACAGTTGATAGCACCTCGCCTATTATGTATAGTTTGATGAAATTAAAACTACGTAAGAGATAAAATGGGCAAAGAAATAGTATATTGCGAGACCTGCGGCAATAGAATTACTGAGGAGGATTTCGAGAAGAACGAGGCGATGAACCTCGGTAATAAAAACTACTGCCCGAAGTGCAAAGACCAAGGGCTAAAGGACTACAACCCTGCATACGAAGAGCTTGAGAGCCAACTCGATGAGCCGGAGCCGGCATCAGGATTGCCCGGCTCGAAATTCAAGCAGACAAAATCATTCAAGACATCAGAGATAATGAGGCAGAGTGGGGGCAGGAAGATGTCCCGTCATAGCCAGCACGGCAGGACATCTACTATGGGCAGATTCGCCCAACAGGGCAAACATCCCGCCGCCCAACCGCAAGGTAAAAAAAGCAATAAGACACTCTTTATAATCCTTGCAGTAGTAGCAATCATAATAATCATTATCATAATCGCTACTGCAGGAAAGTAGTGAAATGAAATAAGTGCTAACCTATGATATATTTTCAGGTTAAAACCCCTCTGGGTTTCTTTGTCTCAACTACAAGAGCTTACTGGAATAGGATTATCACGTTAAAACATCCATCTATGCGAGGCAGTGAAGACAATGTCCAGAAAACCCTATCATACCCTGACGAGATTAGACGCAGTAGGCAAGATAAAAACGTTTTGTTGTTCTACAAAAGATATGGTAGTATATTCATCTGTGTAGTAATAAGGTGGCATAATAATAGAGGATTCATTATTACCACTTATAAGACAACTAAGATAAAAGAAGGAGAATCAATATGGCAAAAGTAAGAATTACCTATGATAAGAAAGGCAGAACACTAACAGTATGGTTCGGTAACCCTGAGAAAGAGTATGTCTGCGAAGAGACAGGTAACGAAGTTGTAATTATGAAAGATAGAAGAGGTAAGGTCATAGGATTTGAGAAGCTTAACTTTACAACTAATAAGAGCCACTTACCCCGTAGGATAGAGACGGTCTTTGCTTAGAGTAGGGGAACATAGCTCTGTAGAGAATATCTCCTCAGAGCCACACTCCGCATTCCACAATCTAAATTCTCCCTTACTTCATCACCTCTGCTATTATCCCGTCCGTTTTCCCCTCCATTAGTTTATCCCCAAGTTTCGCAGAGAATATCTTCATCGCATTCTTGCGATAGTAACTCCTCTTGTCACGGCTCCTTTTATACTCTCTTATGAACTTGAGCATCTCCTGTGCTTTTGGGTTATTCGGCTGAGGAGGGAGGACAACCTCCTCCACGTTTGAGCCGACCGACCGCCACGCACCGTGCCTACGGCTATACGCCATTACTATCTCGGATTGAATCCTCACGCACCCTGTATCCAGCTCACTCCATTTCACCCACTCCTTGCCCCATTGCATCTTGCTTCCCTTGAACCCCCTGAATACAACGGTAATAGGTTGAGACAAACCTGTAGAGTCAACAGATATAGGAACCACACTCTCTATCTTTGCCTCTCTCGACATACAATGACTATGCAGATAGAACCACGTCCTTACCCGTATCTCCTCGAGTGGTGGTAATGAGAGAAACATAATCTCACACGATATAGCAGGGTCATCCTGTCCACCTGTAAGTGTCGCCTTTATACTTGGGGCAGGAATGCCTCCAGCCGCTAATGGCGCCTCGTCCCGCGGATAGCCCATATCGCTCGTCGCCGCTAACATATTGCTCCTCATATAGAGGTTATATCCGCTCATCAGGACGCCTTTTTTGTTGGGTATTATGTTTCCACCACCTCTTGTTACCATACGCTTCTCCTGTATGGATGCACCGCCGAGCATCTTCGCCATCGCCTCCCACTTCGCCCTCTGGAGGGTAGTCATAACATACCACCGCGGCGATATCTCCGCCATCAACCTACGGCTGTTGAGCTGGTCAGGCGTATTCGGCTGTTCCACCTCTACAGGCAAACTCCTTGTAACGACTATTCCCTTCCATTGTGTTACTACTACATCCCCGATTTTGCCCACCTGCTGGGCTATGCTTCTACCAACTGCCATAAATGCCTCCTTCTAAAAATGCGGGATGTAGATTTTGCCGAT
>MHYJ01000131.1:3579-5786 GCA_001828445.1 Planctomycetes bacterium RBG_16_43_13 | reverse complement strand
CTAAAGTTATAAGACGGGCGCGGTGGTTAGTATATCTATTTATGGCATTAGTAAAATTTATGGCAGCCCCCGCAGGGTCGTTATTCGCAATAGATAAGATGTTCATCTCTTTTCAGCAACTATGTTATAGTTACTCGCCAAAGTAGGAAAGACCCTTCCTGCACTCCACATCATCCTCACAAACTGCCCTTTGTTCAGGAGATGCTCGGACATATACTTCAAATCAAGTATAGTATTCGCCTCAACCCTCTTGATAGAGAATCCATATCTATTCAAAACATCCTTTATCTCAAATAGGGAGTATTCCCTGAAATGCGACTCTATCAGTCCTATCCCTGTTGCATCTCCTCGAACTACTTTAGCTAATCGCTTTATCACATTAGTCAGCCGTTTCCTGTTAGGCGTGGATATGATGAGTATGCCGTTATCCCGCAAAAGGTAGCGACACTTACGCAGAACAAAATCTGCATCCATAAAATGCTCAAATACGTCCAACATCAGTATAGCATCGAATTGTTCATCACTCGAAAAATCCTCAAATAGCGATTGATGAAGCCGTATTCTACTATCTCCTCCAAGAAGCTTTCTCGCCTGAACTATCGCTACTTGGCTTAAATCAATCCCTGTAGCACTACTTATCCCGTTAGAGATATGCTTTAAGATAAAGCCATCACCACAGCCAACATCTAATACGTTACTTTTATCTTTTAATGTCTTACTAACAAAATCAGCTATGAGGTGATTAACATAAGGTCTGACAAAACGGAAAAGTCCTGATGATTCGTCTGATGTGTTAGAATACTCTCTATCAAATATTTCACGCTGTTTCTTTAGAAATTCTCCTACCCCAGTCGATATCATAAACGAAAAATCAAAATGCAAAATAGAGGATATATTATATAGGGGTATGGGGCAAAGCCCCATCCTTAATTTTACATTTTGCACTTTGCATTTTTAATTTCCCTTAAGATGCCTCCCTACGGAGTTTCAAATCGCTACCGTGTAGTATATCGTCTTCATTCAGGTCGGCTGTAACCGGCTTACCGATTATATTCTCAATCATCATAGGCGATACTCCCTCTGCGGGGCTTTTGCAGGTAAGCATATCCTTTTTCAGGATAGTCCCCTTCTTCACCTTCCTACGTAGGACGATGCTCTTCCCAAGTTTTTGCCTGAACGGGATTTCTCCCTGCAATAGATATTTATCAAATCCGATTAGCGATCTCTCAACATTGCGTATATTTGTAACCATCTCCTTTAGTTCTAACGGCTCTAACGAGAACTTATGGTCTCCACCCTTCATATTTCTATCAAGCGTTATATGTTTCTCAATCACACAGGCACCTAAAGAAACAGCCGCTATCGTAGCCACCCACCCGCTCTCGTGTCCGGAGTAGCCGACAGGCACTCCAAACTTGCTCTGGAGGATATTGATACAATTTAGCCGCAATTCCTCAAACGGAGCAGGATACATAGAGATACAGTGCATTAGAATCAGTTGGCTATTATATTTCGTAATTGCCTTCACCGCCTCCTCCACCTCCCACATCTCGCTCATACCGGTAGAGAGGATGATGGGCTTGCCCTTTTTCGCTATGTATGTGCAGAGGGGAATATTCGTGAGGTCGGGTGAGCCGATTTTATAAACAGGGACGTCGAGTGCGTCCAGCAGGTCGGCACTCTTCTCATCCCAAGGAGAGGCGAAGAAGATTATCCCCTTCTCGTCTGCGTAACGTTTTAGCTCGTAGAAGTCCGCCTCTGAGAGTTCGAGTTTCTCTCTATGCTCGCCGTAAGTCCGTCCAAAACTATTTCCGCCGTTTGTATATGGCTTCTCATAAGCGGATTTTGTCAGCATACTCTTCACATCTCGCTTCTGGAATTTAATGGCATCCACGCCCGCATCAACTGCGGCGTCAACTAACTTCTTTGCGATTTCAAGAGAGCCGTTGTGGTTTATCCCTGCCTCTGCAATGATAAACACTCGTTCGCCATCGCCTACAACTCGCCTGCCGATTTTGATTGAGTTCATAACATATCTCCTTAATTTTTGATATTTGGAAATTGAGAATTGGAATTTATTTGGAGTTGGGAATTCCGGGCTTGCCCCGTTAGAAGTTCACGAGTTTGGTGGTTTTCGTCTTTCGAAATCACCGTTAAACTGTTCTTTGCATAAACTTCTAACGGGGATAAATTGGGACTTAGAATCA
>MHYJ01000131.1:163-3481 GCA_001828445.1 Planctomycetes bacterium RBG_16_43_13 | reverse complement strand
AGGTGATAATGACTGCGTCGGGCTTGAGCGCGCCGATAGCAGACGGCGGCTGTATAACCATATCGAGAACCTTCTTCCCGTGCTTGTTTGTATCGTTATCAACGATGCCTATGACCTCAATACCCGTCTCCTTACTTGTGATATAGAGCAGTTCTCCCGTCTCCGCCGCACCAAAGAGCACCACACGTCTGATGCCGCTCTTGTAATGTTCCTCAAGACGCGACTTGAATTCCTGCTTCATACTGCCGTAGAGTTGGATAATCTCGCGACTGCACTGGAAGAAGAGTTCATTCCTGCGATTCACCCCAGCGACGGTGAGGTGATAGTTAAAATTGCGGTTCGTAGAGCCGTTTGCGGTTACGAAGCCCTCTATCTCCATCTCCGAGATATAATTATTCACCATAGTAGAGGAGACGAGTGCCTGCTGACCCAAGGCGCGCTGTGTAGTAAAGGGCTTGCCCTCTATCTCCGTAAGAACCGAGAGCAGGTGATACTGCTTCGACGGCTTGAAAAAGCCGTATTTTTTACTAACCATCCTCGGCATCCTCGGGCTCATAACTTTTGTGCTCATAATCATAGTGTTTCAGGGCTTATAACTGTGTGTTCATTAACTTTATTAACAATAAAATCGCAGAATTCCTTATGCTTTCGCTGTTTTTACTGTTCATAAACTTATCAATCATTCTATATAATATATCGGCAATACACTGAAAAACTTTAGCAAAAAAATGAAAAAATTCTCGAATTCTCCCTAAAATTTCACCTATTTGGGGTGAGACCCACCAAACCCCTGCCCTTAAACCCATCTGGCAATGCATCCAATGCATTGCAACAACAAGAACGGTATGTAGATACTATCCGGATTGTTCCCATGCATTGGATGCATTGCAGGAAGGTTTTGCCGCAGTTCTAACTTGGGTGTGGTATTTACCTACTTTTTAATATCAAATCTACTATTTCCCGCACAGCCCCCTCGCCACCCTTTTTTGTGAGGATGACGTTTGCCGCCTTTTTCACGTCCTCGACAGCATCATTTACAGCTACCGCTAACAGCACCCTCTCCATTGGCGGGATATCATTCACATCATCCCCGACATAGCAGACATCGTCGGCAGAGAGTTTGTGTTTGGTGAGAAAATCATTTAGTGCAGTGATTTTATTTTCTACGCCCAAATAGACGTCGCTAACACCCATCTTCTCTGCGCGGCGGATGATGATGTCTGTCTTCTCACCGCTTATGAGTGCGACCTTCACACCTGTTTTTATCAGGAGAGCGATGCCCATCCCGTCGCGGGTGTTGAACTTTTTCATCACCTCACCTGTCTCGGTGTAATACATCCCGCCGTCTGTGAGAACGCCATCCACGTCAAGGACGACCGCCCGCACCCGACGCAGACGTCTTTTCAAACTGACATCTATTTTTTGCTCAAGCACAGTTAGTTAAAATACCATTTCTGGAATCCAAACCCCGTTAGAAATTCCATCAATGGAAATTTAAAGTAATCTCTAAAAAGCATACCTTCAACATTATAAATTTCTAACGGGGCAAATACTACAAAATATAACCTATACCTATTTATTTCCTATTCTCAAGCTGTCGTGCATCCTGATTAAGGTCACTCATTTTCTGTTGCACTCTATTAAATTCTTCCTGCATTAAAGTCCCAAAGTAGATTGCCTTATCCTTCGGATAAAGTATCTCGATATCATAGGTCAATTCCTTCTCTTCGCCTGGCTTTAGTTCTACCACCCACTTCAGGAAGCCCTCCTCTGTCCGCTTGCACTCTACAGATGACGTGTTGACGATTTTAATCTCTATGTCCTCGTGCCTCGTCAGTGGCGCCGGCTCGGAGACGGTCAACTTAATCGTCTCTTTTTTGAAGTTCGCCAACTTTATACTGTATGCGTGTGTCTGGCGCTCCTTACCGGATGAGAAGAAGCCACCCGTGCTACCACGTTCCTGCTTTACCTCTTTCCGTGTGCATCTGACCGACTCGTCAACGCCTAAATAGGCAGAGAACGGCTGGGTCGGTGCAACCGTCTTGAGACGGGATGCCCCTACAAAATCATCATCCGTAAAGATGTTCAATTCACCTGCAAGCCGCGGCTTGTCATTATTCGCCATAGATGCCTTCAGATACCCGTGAGGCGATGAGACAGGAACTGCCTCGTATTCGAAATTCGGCTTAAATGAATCGACCCCTATTATTGTCTTGTGGGGCTGATTGTTACTAAGAATTGTCTCCTGTTTTTTAACATTGAAGAAGACAGAGGTCGCCTTCTCCTCTACCGAAGCGGTTTCGTATAAAGGAGTGGGTAAATCTGCTCCTCGGCTCGCAAGCTCTATTCTATCCTCTTCATCTGCAATGCGGGATTTCGTTTCTTCACTCGTCCTTTTATACTTCTCACTACTAATAATTATCTTATTTCCCCCTTCAGCTGGAGCATTATTAGCCGTATCTGAGTAAAAGTCCACAAACCGAGCCGTTAGTTCTGCCGGCTGCCCTGAGAGGGAGGGTTGGGCTGTCGAGAGTGTCAGGTTCACATCCTTCCAATCCTCGCCTGTATTCTGGGTTACGACGCCATAGTATATTAACTCAAGTGATTTGCTGTTCAGAGAAGTGCGTGCGTCATATAGCGGGTGCCAGTATGCATTCCAGATTACGTAGCTAACCTTGACGCTGACCTCTGCCCCCTGCTTAGAGTCAATAGTTACGGTAACCATCTTTGTCTCGGCACTGCGAGAGCGGTAAATCTCGTTCAACTGCTGTTGTAGGACGTTAAGTTCCTTCTGCAACTCCCTCTGCGAAACCCCTATACTCCGCCTCTTTGCAGCACTATCTGAGAGGGTCTTTTCGGTAATCTCTATCAGTTTCGCTATGCCATCCACATCTAATTTAGTGCCGAGGAGTTCTTTCGAGACCTTCTCATCATACTGACTGCGGAGAGAGGTGAGGAATTGCTCCGTATTCTGGATGATGTTTTGCTGGTCGTTAAGGACGAGTTTTTTGTCATTAACCGCCTGAATCTTTTCCTCTAACTGTTTTATGTCTGCGTCCTTTGTCTCGGCTGAATATGCACGTTTCAACTCTATACCTACGACTTTAGTTCCTGCGGATGCCTCAGCACGGATAGAATTTTCTATGAGTGTAGCAGGCAGGTCTTTGAAGACGACATCCGTTACACCACCGTCCAAGCCCACTGACGCCGTCCTCGTTACCCGAGCCCTATCAGGATAAACCACCACGTCAGTTATCTTGGACGTTGCGTTTGTGGACTTTTTACCCTGTTGCGGATACGCCACGAAAACCGGAACCA
>MHYJ01000131.1:0-73 GCA_001828445.1 Planctomycetes bacterium RBG_16_43_13 | reverse complement strand
CTTTCACAATTTCACCCTTTTCCATACTAATCTTAACTACCCGCCCTGAATATACCTTAACACCGATTGTCTT
>MHYJ01000130.1 GCA_001828445.1 Planctomycetes bacterium RBG_16_43_13 | reverse complement strand
ACAACAAGTTCCATGAAAACCGGACATTTCTATTTTGGTAAAAACCGGACATTTCTAAATTGGCTTGACAAGATCAATCTGCTCCTTGACTTCCGCCATCAAAGCTGGTACGATTTTTGCTGAAATATTCAATAGGATACACATGCCGCTCCATAATGCGGCTTTTTCTTGTTGTTGGCGTTCAAATTATGAACGCCATTGCGTAAATGGCTCACTGTTGGTCCCTTGAAAGTATGGCCAGTTGGTCAACGCCATAGAAAGCATCTGTATAACATGGATACAAGGGTGACACCAAAACGTCACAATGGCGGCAGCATGCGAATAAGCATCGTCATCTGTTTACCCTAATTGCGGCAGCCTGATTCAATGAAAGACTGATTCCATGATTCCTTGATTCAATTGCTAAGACTACACGAATGAGTTATTATACATATGTAAACATTTCCAAGTATGGAGGTGAATCTAATGGAAACCTTAAAGCAAGAAGCAATCAAAGTAATTTCTAAATTACCTGATACGGCGAATATTGAAGATATTATGTATGAGCTATATGTGATTGATAAAGTCAAAAAGGGCAGGGAAGCAGTAGAGCGTGGTGAAACTATTTCTGCTGAAGAACTAAAAAGAGAAATACAAACGTGGTAGAGTGGACAAATCCAGCCAAACAGGATTTAAAATCTATTCATGACTACATCGCAAATGATTCACAATTTTATGCTAAGACGGTAATTAAAATAAAGGATAGATTTACAATTGCCATGCTTTGTGGATGTCATCCAATAATAGAAAACGCCCTCTAATATGGTACGGTTTTTGCGTGATAATTCAATAGGATATTGTGGCCGCTGTAGGATGCGGTCTTTTTTTGCCTGTGGGCGTTCAAATTATGAACACCATTGAGTAAATGGCTCACTATAACAAGGATGCAATGGTGACACCAAAGCGTCACAATGGCGGCAGCATGTCTGTTTATCATCAAGTTCCCATCCATAACACAATCAAGTGATGAAGAGAGTATTAAAGGACATAGTTGCCAGGTTAAATAAGTCTCACCACCCCTCTCACAACGATAATCAACTCACTAAAAAAATATCGAGGAAGTATCCATGGGGTCAAATTGATTCTATTGAAATAGAACAAAGCGGCCTCCTGCGCATTAAGGGATTTCTTATAGATAATATTTCCGATCTTACCGGACTTCGAGTTCGTGTAAATGGCCGGGAAATAGTATCTCTTAACAGTTATACGACATACAGCCCTGAGGAGGCTAAGACCTTCAGCTCCCACACCCCATTCTGTGGTCTCGTCATTGAATACCTCTTACATCCTGTGGCCAATCAGGAGATTACAAACATAGATATCAGATTTAATAATGAAATCCTGTTTCAAAGTGACAACAAAATATCATTGACTATACCGCACTTCGACGGGCTGTTTTCCGAAAACAGAGTTCTTCACCGTGATAACATCTATGGCTACGGTCCCCCTGTTGTTAGCGTTGGTACAGATATACAGGCATTATCAAAATTCCTGACAAGCCCGGTTATTGACTTCGGATGCGGCAGCGGTGCGCTGGTTAAGATGCTCAGGGCAGAAGGTTATGAGGCTTTCGGGATAGAAATTAAAAGACAGCCCATAATTGATTCTCTCATAAAAGACGCAGAACCATACATTATCCTTTATGATGGTCAAACACCGCTACCCTATGAAAACAACGCGTTTGAAAGCGGCATCTGCACTGAAGTCCTTGAACATGTCCCTGATTATGAAACCGTTCTTCCCGAGCTTGCCAGAATTATAAAAAAACGCCTGATAGTTACTGTTCCAGACATAAGCGCCATACCGCTTCTTCATCGCCACAAAGTTGTGCCCTGGCATTTACTTGAGTCAACACATGTTAATTTCTTTACTCAAAGCAGTCTGTCGTGTCTATTAAAGAGATACTTTAAGAGAGTTGAATTTAAACGTGCAGGGTTAATCAGTATTAATCAAACAAAATTCTATGTCCATCTCGTGGCTATAGCAGATAAATGATATGCAGAGTTTATACAAGATTCTATGAACATAAGAATTAGAACACTTATTGATTGCCTGATGAACAAAGGAGTGAAAACCGACAGCAAACCCGAAACAAATATTTTAAACCAATACAAAATGTCATTTCCCTCTCCGCAAAATGCACTGGACATCTTCGAGGCCGAATGGACATCAAAGCTGCCGGATGAAATGTCCAATTTAAAGGCAGGCAGCAAGACCCTTTTTAATAATTCACTTCTTGCATGGTTTATTGATCATATAGGAGGTGTTCAAGGACGCACTATTCTGGAACTTGGTCCACTTGAGGGAGGTCATAGCTATACATTAGAAAAGCGCGGAGCTAAATCAATTTTATCTATAGAGGCCAATACCCGAGCATTCCTTAAGTGCCTTGTCATCAAGGAGATTCTGCACCTTAGATCATGCAGTTTTATGTGTGGAGACTTCGTGGAATTTTTAAGAAGAACTAATGAAAAGTTTGATATCATTATTGCCAGCGGCGTACTCTACCATATGCAAGATCCAGCGGAGCTTATTGGTCTTATAGCTAACGCGAGTAGTAGCGTTTACTTGTGGACGCAGTATTATGCAGAACCTGGGCCAAGTAACTCTTCTTCAGAGATGAATGTTCAAGATAGCGAACTTGCAGAGTACAGAGGATTCAAACATAAATTATACCGTATTGAATACCCAGAATCAGTACTTACTACCGATAGTTTCTGTGGGGGTGGAAAATCCTTCAGGAGAGTGATGTCTCGTGAGGATATTATTAATTGCCTCAAATACTTTGGTCTAAAAGATATAACAATCGGGTGGGACAACCCAAAACATCAACACGGACCAGCCGTTGCATTGGCTGCGAGTCGGAAGTAAGGATCATCTTTGAAGGTGCAAGCCATCATTTTGTTCTAAAAAGCCTTTATCATGATTATTATAAAATATATTAGAATGTTGATACATTTCATCCGTATGCTTTTCCAGAGCAGTTATATGATCCGTAGCATGGTTATTCGTGATATGCAGAAGCGATATGTTGGTTCGTTCCTCGGGATATTTTGGTCTGTCATCCAACCACTCACACAGCTCCTCATATATTACTTTATATTTTCAGTAGTGTTTAAGATGCGGCTTGGTCAGGAATATGGTGGTACCCATTATGCCATCTGGTTGATGGCGGGCCTCCTACCCTGGTTATTATTTGCGGAGGTTACGAACCGTTCCCCAAGTGTTGTATTGGAACAATCCAGCTTAATCAATAAAATGGTTTTCCCTTCTGAGATTCTGCCGATTGTAACCCTGTCTGCAGCCATTATCAGCCATCTGATTGGCATGATTATCCTGATTGGTCTGCTCGTGGTTCTGGAAGGCGCTATTTCAATAAAGATATTATTGGTCATCCCTTATCTGTTTGCATTGGGGATATTTGCCCTCGGTATATCATGGATACTGTCTTCTCTGAATGTCTTTCTCAGGGATATTGGTCAGGTCGTTGGTGTGGTTATCAATATCTGGTTCTATTTAACACCGATTGTCTACTCACGCCAATTAGTTCCCGAGTTTGTACAAAAAGTATTCGGATTGAATCCGATGCTTCATATTATTGAAGGTTATCGCATGGCTCTTCTTGGAAAGGCAGAAATGGACGTTACTGGATTTTCATACACCCTGGTGGTGGGAGTGGTCTTTCTTGTCATAGGTGCACTAACCTTCAGGAGGTTAAAGCCCGCATTTGTTGATGTGCTGTGACCGACATGAATGCTATTGAAATAAACAATCTGACCAAGATATACCGAATCCGGGTGAATATTTGCTTTCCCTTAGTTTGCAGGTCCTTCAGGATGGTAAAATTTGTTGTTTATGACACAATACTTGATTATATAGCGTTTCAGGTTATAAGCAAGGAACCAAGATTCGGCATTTTATTTGATACGGAATCAGTTATCGAGTGGTTTAGACATGAATGAAGCTGATTGTAAGAATTCTTCAATATGGATATTATATGACTCTAAAGTTTAATCCGTCGATATACCACAGACTGTTGATGCCCTCATACCTATTCTTTTCAATGGCATGTATTGTCATTGGTACTCTGTGGGCGTTAATGCACCTTGCAAGCATCCCGCCTTACGGTGACACTATTGAATACATTAATCTTTCTAAGACACTACGTACCGACTCATGGCGGACGTTCTTTTATCCATTTATTATACGCGTTGCTATGACACTTTCGGCAAATCACTGGTACATTGTCATTTACGTGCTGCAATCCATCGTAAGTGCAATTTCATTCTATTTTTATTTCAACGTTGTTGTGTCGTTCTTAATTTCCAGAGATATACTCGCTTCATCTGTTACGCAGCATCGGAGACTCCTATGTACTATTGGGACTCTACTAATGGTTACGTCTCCATTAGTAGTACATTTTAATCTCACAATACTGACAGACTCTCTTGCTGCCTCCTGCGTCATTCTGTTTACAACGGCACTATTTTCATTTATATCGCAGATTGGCTCACGGTCAAGCACTGGAGTTATCATCTGCATATCTTTTATAGCTATGTCTCTTTTGAGAGTCGAAAAGCTTATTTTTGGTTTAGCACTAGTTGTTTTTACAATAGCGATCTTTCTTGTATTTGCACCGCAAACTGAACGTGAAGATATGAAATCATCTGTACGGTCAATAATTTACTTTGTCATAGGATTAATTGTGAGTGTCACAATTATTATGATTGTTAAAATATTCACACAGACTGTAGACATTGGGCGTAGAAATTTCAATTCTTCTCAGATAGTATTAAATGCATTGTCTAATATCTCGCTGACTAAAATAGAATTATTCATGGAGTATCTCATTTCACCGTTCTGGTTTCAATTAGAGTTGTTCCAATATCTTGGTATAACCGATGTTACAGCGTTAGTAAACAAAATAGGTGGTGGAACGGGCTGGGGGACTGCACACTGGGCGACTGTATGGACTTACACAAGGTTTATTACATATCACCCAGGTATATCTATAGTGTTCCTGTATACTTTTATTGCGTTGACAGTTATACAAAGCGTTATGTTATTTCTTCCTCCGCTTAAAATGACGAGGACAACATTCATCGCATTTATGCCTTTCATGCTATCTATACTGTTAAATGCAGGAATCTTCATGTTCGCGTTCCCTGGAATGCACATACGATACGCAATGCCTGGCTATATCATCCTTCAGTGCCTCATTTTAACAAAAATATTAGTCACGCAGATTAGGTAAACAGATATGGATGTCACTGGATTTTCATACATCCTGTGGTTGGAGTGGTCTTTCTTGCCATAGGTGCACTAACCTTCAGGAGGTTAAACCCCGCATTTGCTGATGTGCTGTGACCGACATGAATGCTATTGAAATAAACAATCTGAACAAGATATACCGTTTGTACAAATCCCATAAAGATCGTGTGAAGGAAATCATCAGCCTGAATGCGAAGAAATATCATCATGACTTCCACGCATTAAGTGATGTCTCATTTTCAATTAAGAAAGGGGAGACGGTTGGTATAATAGGGCAAAACGGAAGCGGCAAGAGTACACTACTTAAAATCATTTGCGGAGTAACCAAGCCAACCAGTGGGAGTGTTAAAGTAAATGGCCGAATTTCATCTCTACTGGAATTGGGAGCTGGTTTTCAACCTGACTTTACAGGCCGGGAAAATGTGTACATGAATGGTGCCTTAATGGGATTCTCGAAGGTCGAGATGGAGAGACGCCTCCCGGAGATTGAAGCATTTGCTGATATCGGAGAGTTTATTGATCAGCCGGTGAAATCATATTCCAGCGGGATGTATGTGAGGCTGGCCTTTGCCGCGGCCATTAATGTTGACCCTGAAATTCTAATAATAGATGAGGCTTTATCAGTAGGAGATGTGTTTTTTCAAACGAAATGTTTTGCAAAGTTTAAAGAGTTCAAGGAAAAGGGAGTCACGATCCTTTTTGTTACACATGCTTTGGACCTTATCACAACTCATTGTAATAGTGCTGTGTTGCTTGATAAGGGGGGCTTAATAAAGCAGGCAGCGCCAAGGGTGGTTGTTAATGGTTACCGCGCCTTATTGGCCTCTAAAGGGAATGCATTAACTGGTTCAGGGATTAAGGAGAAGAATCTGAATATTGATGAGACAACAATGATGTCAAAGGAGCTTGAATGGAAGGGATTATTTCAGTTTAATCCCAAACAGAATCACTATGGTACAAAAGAGGCTGAAATCTTAGAGGCTGGTATTTTTACCCCTGACAACCGACCAGTACAAGTATTGGATAGGAATCAGGAATATCTAATAAAGATAAAAGTTTGTCACAACGAGGTAATGCCCGCACCTATAGTATATTTTCTGATCAAAAATTCTCAGGGAACAGTTCTTTGCGGGACTGACACATATGTTCATAAAATTGAGATGGGGTGGATGGAGAAAGGAAGTGTGACAATAGTGGTATTTAAACAAGTCTTAAGGCTTAATCCTGGAGACTACTTACTCACCTTGAGTTTACAGGCATTGAATGATGGTGCCTTTGTCACTTATGATACTATACTTGACTATTTAGCATTTCAGGTTGTAAGTAATGAGCCCAGATTTGGTATATTTGACACTGAATCGGTTATCGAGTGGTTTAAACTTGATTGAAGTTGATCATCAGCACTGGACTGGGGCATTCGATATGATTAATAATATTTTGCTTTTAAATCAAAATGAGCGATGAGTTAAAGATAAGGGCCGATAGCCTTGCAAAAGTAGAGAAACAAGGCACTAATTTATGGGTTGAGATAGATTCACGAGTAACTTATACAGATATTGGTGCGCAACATGAAGATGAGCTGATTAAGGAATTAAGGGTGCGTCCATGGAGAGAGGTTATTACAGATAGATATGTACAGAGTTCTCCATGGTTATATAAAATTATTACTGATAAAGGAAGGAGTCTGTTTCTCGATTTCCTACCGGTAAAGAAAGGCGGCCGTTTCCTTGATGTTGGTTCTGGATGGGGGCAGATAGCACTTCCTTTGGCACGTCATGGTGAAGTCTATTGCCTTGATGTCACATTACCAAGACTTAACATATTGAACGAGATCGCACGTCAAGAAGGTGCCCAGCTAAATTATATTTGCGGTAACTATTGTACCTTTCCATTTGAATACAATCAGTTCGATCTTATCATATTTAATGGTTCATTTGAGTGGATCCCTATTGGTGATCTATCTAAAAATGTCTGGGAAACACAGAAAGACGCTTTAATAAAAACGTATAATATTCTTAATACCGGTGGAATAGTCTATATAGGAATAGAAAATTCGTTAGGTTTAAAATATTTACTTGGTGCACCGGATGACCACACTGCCATCAAGGATTATGCATTTCTTGATGAACATGAAGCAAGTGAATTGTATAAGAAGACCTTTAGTAAAGAATATCAAAGAACAAAAACGTGGTCTCTCGCCGAGTATAAGACTATGCTTATCGAGGCAGGCTTAGAACTTATCGAGATATATGGTTGTATTCCGGACTATAAGATCATTAGACAAATGATACCGCTTAAAGATTTCAATGCCTTTATTTTAGAACATAGTTTATTTCCTCATGAACATTCAGGTGCTGAAGGTGCACCACTTCCTTTTGTTGCTAAGATGGCCCCTATTTATAGACTCTTGGCCCAGAATGGTATTGCACAATATTTCAGTCCATCTTTTGGTATTGTAGCAAGAAAACCATCATGAACCTTGTTGCCGACCTTATAACATATCTTGTTAATGAGAAGATTATCTCTTCTGCAGATGTTGCTAAAGTTAGTGTATCTCTTGTAGTTGGCGATGCCCCGAAACGGCCGGAGACAGTTTCAAGAGGTTTTATTGTATCAAGAGATCATAAGCCTTTTCTGAGTGTAAAATTCATTCCGATATCATGGTGTTTTTTAGTTGAAGATATTCTAAAAACACGGTCTTTATACGCTGGTTTTAAATACTTTAAAGTCCCTGACATGCTTGGGCATTTTTCCACTACGGAAGGTCATTTTATTATAGAAGAATATATACAATCAACTGCAACACTATCAGAACTTATTGAAAATGGGGATCTAAAAGACCAACAGGTGATAGAGATATTTCGAAATATTCTGTCAGAGATATGGGCAGCGTCTGAACCTCCTCAGAAAGAGTTTGTACGTCAGGAGGTCTCCAATTATCGTAATTATATGCAAGGATTAATAGATGAAAGCTTATTAAATACAATATTCCCTGAGTATATTGAAAAGACGATATATGATAACGTGGATAGTCTAAGACAATCCTGGTCTAGCGGAGATATAATGGAAGGAAATATCTTGTTAGCTGGAAAATATTGGTATTTGGTTGATTACGAATATTGTCATCAGACACTCTTTTTATTTAAAGAAGCATACCGTTATATTCTTCATCGAAAGTGGGCAAAGAATAGTTCCCTTCAAGATATTTGCCCGTGGCTTGGACACTTCCCTGAAGATGTTGCTATATTGCTTTCTCTAGCCTGGGAGAAAAAAATATGCTCTGATGTTTTGGATATACAGGCGAATCGAATACATCAAAGTAAGCTACGTCAAGTGACGTGGAAGATTTTACATCCTAATGCTAATAGTATGCCGACTCAGCATCACATTCATAAAAGTTCAATTGGACAATTACAGGAAAATATAAAGACACAGTTAAGGAAGATACAACTCTATATTAAGAGCTTTAAATGACACTTCAGGAAATCATTTGATATATGTATCATGCCAGAAACACGAACATTGCTTTATAAGGTTGAAGGATGCCTTAAAAAGTGAACTACGACTGCAAGAGGTTATTTCTTATGCAGCTTGCGTAACTTGCGATCGTATAGGAGGGCGGCGATAAGTCCAATGATACCCAATACAGCCAAAGTTGTAAAGGCCATGTCAATGTTTGACATTGTTATTCACCTCCAATCTATCAATAACAAATCCCGTGAGAAGAAAAACAGTCGCTCCAATAAGTCCTATCCACAAAGTATGTGCCGAGAACTTATCAGATATAAGATTTCCTACGGCACCAATACCCATTATAAGCTTGCTTATATCATAGCAATACTTGGAGAGGTTGTCTATCTGCTTTTGTTTCAGCATGGAAATATCGAAGGAGCAATGGTTGTGCCAAATGCAGGAAAGTGAGAGAACAGGTTGTTATACATGGGAATTCTGAGATTAGCTGCAGCGCATGCGGACATAAGTTGCACAGTCCTTTGTGCAAAATGGCCATAGGAGTGCATTTGGTCAGTGTCATTCCTTTATTTGATTTGTAATTCGTTGAACTCCTGAACAGATTTTGATATGTTTTGAATATGAAGTTCAGACAATATGTACCAATTTGAATTGACACAAATACTAATTGCTTTTTACAGATGGCCTTTCAGAAACTAATTTCTAAAATAGGTAATACGATTTCATCGCGTGCCTCTAAAGAGCGTCCATATGATTTATGGATTAAGAAAAATGAACCGGATAGACATCAGTTGAAGGCCATGGGGCATGATTCTAAGTCATGGTCATATCGGCCATTGGTAAGCATAGTTACGCCGGTTTATAATCCCGTCAAATATGACATAACCAGGTGCATTCAATCAGTTATTGATCAGGTCTATGAAAAATGGGAATTATGCATTGTTGATGGGGGATCAGACAAGTCTTATGTTAAGAAGATAATAGAACGGTATGCAGAGAAGGATAGTAGGATAAAGTTTGTATCGCTGTCTCAAAATAAGGGTATTGCCGGAAATTCCAATGAGGCACTGAAGCTTGCGACTGGCGAGTACATAGGATTCCTTGACCATGATGATATGCTTGCACCATTTGCATTGTTTGAGGTTGTAAAGCTTCTTAATAAGGATGCCTCAATAGATTTCATGTATTCGGACGAGGATAAAACCCCTGCGGATGGAGAGAATAGATATGCACCATTCTTCAAGCCTGACTGGTCTCCCGATACCTTCCTCTCATATAATTATCTCTGTCATTTTGCCGTTATAAGGAAGGCGGTTATAGAAAAGGCCGGTGGCTTCAGGGAAGGCTATGATGGGTCGCAGGACTATGATTTGTTTCTCCGTGTTGTTCAAAATACGAACAAGATCAGGCGTATACCCAAAGTGCTTTATCACTGGAGGGCGGCTTCCGGTTCTGCCTCAGCAGCGCTGATGGCCAAGCCTTATGCCCTGGATGCCGCTAAAACGGCGATAGCCGGGTATCTGAAGGGCAGGGGAGTGGATGCGGAGGTGTCAGATGGCCTGTTTCCTACATCTTACCGTGTCAGGTATAAAATAAGGCCATCTCAGAAGGTCAGTATCATTATCCCGACAAAGGATAAGGTTCAATTGCTTAGGCAGTGTGTTACTTCTATCATTGAGAAGACGGATTATAAGGATTACGAGATGCTGATCGTGGATAATCAGAGCGTGGAGAAGGAGACAGTTGAATATTTTGAGTTGCTTGGGGAAAATCCCCCTGTGTCCCCCTTTTATAAAGGGGGAATAAATAGAGTAGGAAGAGATGAAACAGGCAGGATCAGGGTGATTTCTTATGATAAGCCCTTTAATTTCTCTGCGATCAATAATTTTGCGGCACAGTCATCTGATGCAGAGATTCTCCTGTTCCTGAATAATGATACAGAGGTTATAAGCAGTGAATGGTTGTCGGCAATGATTGAGTTTGAGCAGCGTGAAGACGTTGGGGCAGTAGGTGCAAAGCTGTACTATCCGAATGATACTATTCAGCACGCAGGTGTGATTGTCGGACTCCGTGGTCTGGCGGCACATGCACACAAGGACTTTCCCCGTAAGAGCAATGGTTATTATGGCAGATTAAATGTTATTCAGAATCTAAGCGCGGTAACTGGCGCCTGTATGATGGTGCGTAAAAAGGTGTTTGATGAAGTGGGTGGATTTGAGGAAAGGCTGTCTCATGCATTCAATGATGTGGACCTCTGTCTGAAGATACGGGAGAAGGGTTATCTTATCGTTTTTACCCCCTATGCGGAGCTTTATCACTATGACTCTGCCAGCGGCGCGAGCAAAGGCCATGAAGAGACACCTACACCTGAAGGAAAAGAGAGATTTGCGAGGGAGAAGGAGTTTATGCTGAATAAGTGGAAAGATGTTCTTGCATCCGGCGATCCATACTATAATCCAAACCTGACGCTTGAGAAATGGGACTTCAGTATAAACTATAATCACCACCCGTGAGACATTCTGAAGATAATCAGGGTATCAGCCAAGAGATAAATTAGGGACAGCGCCCAGATAGTCGCATGGAAAGGTACTTAAATCCCAATATAAGAAATGATCTTAAAGAAAAGATAATTATGCTTTCCGGACCGAGGCAGGTGGGTAAGACTATATATCAAGGATACTTCTTGAATATTCAGAGGTTGTAGGTTATAATTACCATGTAAAATTAACCTATTAGGTAATGAAGATGTTTAACCGTCTTATCAGACTTCCAATTGAAAGGCACAGTTTATTTCTATTTGGACCGCGCCAGACAGGAAAGACAACGCTGATTCAAACACTTCTGTCGGAAGGAATTCCTCATTTCACAGTCAATTTACTTGCAACAGAATCATTTATTAAATATAGCCGGGAACCTGAGCTTTTTCACAATGAAATCGAATATTGGCTTAAGAAGCATCCCAGGGGGGTGGTGTTTGTTGACGAAATCCAGAAGATCCCCCTTCTTTTGGATCAGATCCATGACATGATTGAATCCTATAAAGGCCGGCTGACATTTATCATGACAGGTTCAAGCGCAAGGAAGTTGAAGCGGGCCCCGGTAAACCTGCTGGCAGGCCGCGCGTGGTCTTATAAGCTTTTTCCGCTGACGTCTCTGGAAATAGGCAAATACTTTCGCCTGGAAGATGTGTTGAGATATGGTTCGCTTCCGGTTATCTTTACAATGGAAGATAAAGACCGGGTAAGGACACTCAAAGCCTATACTGACACCTATTTGAAGGAAGAGATACTTGCTGAATCTATCATCCGTAATATTCCGGCCTTCAGCCGGTTTTTAGAACTGGCTGCTGATCAAAGCGGCATGTCCGTCAATTACAATAACTTTGCGAGGGAGACCGGCGTTGCTTCAAAGACTATAAGAGAATACTACCAGGTGCTTGAAGATACCTTGATTGCCTTTTCCCTTCAGCCTTATCTGAAAAGTGCCCGTAAACGCCTTGTTTCCCATCCAATCTATTACCTGTTTGATCTTGGGGTAATCAATACGCTTTGCCGCCGCCTGGAAGCCGAACCTGTAAAAGGGACTGAGTTATATGGACGGCTCTTTGAGCATTTCATTATTCTTGAGATTTACCGCCTGAACCGCTACTCGGAAAAAGACTGGCCAATGTTTTACTGGCGCACAGGACAGGGAGCGGAGGTGGACCTTATACTTGAGACAGACAGAGGACTATTGGGGGTGGAAATTAAAAGTAAGGGCCGTGTTCGCCAGTCAGACCTTCGCGGTCTGTTCAATTTTCTTGGAGATTATAAAGGCTCACGTGGAGTTTGCATAACGACCTCTGATCATCCATATGAAGTCAGTGGCATTGAATGTCTCCCATGGCAGCACTTCCTAAATGAGTATTTTCCCGGGTAATTCGTTGAACCGTTGTAAATCCCATCACGAGTTTGCTTATATCATAGCAATACTTGAGAGGTTGTCTATCTGCTTTTTGTTCATCATAAAATACACTCTGAAGATAATCAGGGTATCAGCCAGGATGGATGCGGGTTATTTCATGGATTTTGTCAAAATGGACATCGGTGGTGAGGATATGGTGGATGTTATGATTCAACATGGTGGCTGCATGGACGGCGTCTCTGACTGGGATTGTATACTGCTTCAGGAGAGACATCGCCTTTTCAATATCTTCATGAGTAATGGGGAAGATAGGGTTTACGATATCCTTCAGAATGTCACATGCCTGATGGGCAAGAACTTTCTTGTCTAATGAATAGTACCGGTAGAGGATTTCCTGAAATATTTCTGTATTGGTGCAGACCTGCATTCTGGCAGAATGTATCTTCTCGAGGATTCTGACACAGGGAGTTTTCAGGGTATGAGGACCACCAAGGGTATACATTATAATGTTGCTGTCGAGGAAATAGAGACTCATTTGGAATGTCCGGATTTCAGCTTTGAATACTCC
>MHYJ01000129.1:6312-8463 GCA_001828445.1 Planctomycetes bacterium RBG_16_43_13 | reverse complement strand
TCCAAGCGACCCTACACTACAGGTAACAGGATTGGGCTCTAATGCGCACCCTATAAATGGAGCCGCAACTGGCTTGACTGCAACTAATAGAAATTATGAGCTAACAATGATATCAGGGACATCTACATTCGATAACAATTTCTCTATACGCATACCATTCTTAGGATTGTCTGGTTTTGATGCAAGCACCCTACGTATACTGTGGTGGGATACTGTTTCATCTACCTGGAAACAGGACTATCAATCTGTAGTTAGTAACACAGATAAGTACGTGGAAGTAAAAGCAAGCCATATGACAGAATTTGGCTTATTTGGTTCTCCATCATCCGGGGGCGGAGGAGGTGGCGGCGGCGGATGCTTCATTGCAACAGCTGTCTATGGTAATCCTAATGATGCTAATGTTATCTCACTTATTAAATTCAGGGATTGCTATGTATCTACCACAGCGGTGGGAAGAACTTTCATCACAACGTATAATACCATAGGACCAAGGATAGCAAACACTATAGGCGATAGCTACCTGATTAAAGAAATTGCAGAGGTAGGACTATATCCTATTGTAACGATAGCTAAGATAGCTCAATTGTCTACATTGCTAAAGGTATTCATCCTATTGCTATTTGCTAACCTTGTTATTGCAGTAGTTATCAGGCGCTTAATGGCTAATATAATCAAAGATTAGAACTCTTAGGGTAGAATTTTTCTGGATTCTCTATCACTAATATTTGGTTCTTAATTATTTCGTTATCTCTATCTATAGTAAGTGCAGAGCGCAACTTTCCTATCGCATCCTGTTTGCGACCTCTGCCTAATAGATTAGCACAACTTTGCATAAGTAACTCTACCTCGTTGGATTTACATTTGACTTTCTGTTCTTTCCGAGAGTGGTGTTCCACTGTTTTATCAAGATTATCTTCTACCTTTGCTAAAAACGAGTTAGAAGGTTCTTCAGCAGTAAGCATAACATAGCCATTCTCGTCTAACAGGACAGAAAATGGCAGGGTCTTTATACCATATAGCCGTGACAGCAATACATCGGCATCTATAAGTGTTACAAAATCTATATCATACTTCTTAATATATCTCATAGGAAACCCTGGTCCTTGAACGTCAAACGCTATAGATACAACTTCAAACTGTCTATCTCTATACTTGTCGTAAAAACTCTGTAATACGGGCAAATATTCCCTTGAGGCAGACCAACTCGCCCAGCAAAATAACAATATTTTCCTACCCCTAAAGTCCTTTAGACGGCACACTGTGCCTCCCATAGTAGATAGCAGAAAGCCCTGTAACTGTTCGTCTCTCTTGATTTCTGTATTCATAAATATCCTATATGTAGTTTAATGTGCAATCTCTGTAATTTCAATTATAATCGCATAATTATGGATATAAACAAACTATTGAACAGGCCGTTCCTTATACTAACAGTGTCTGTAGCAATAGGTATATTATTAAGTGAGCTATCCATAGAAGCCAGTGGAATAATTATATTACTTCCCGTAGTAATAGTCCTGTTATCCGTATCCATACTTCTAAGAACCACACCATATATAAAAATCCTACTGATTCTGCTAATTGGTCTTATCGTTGGATTATATATTCCCTTGTTAAATAAGGAAACTAACGAAACCATAATATCGTCTATAGTAAAGAGCAATGATACTACCCGTGTGATTGGCACTGTAACATCCTCTATAACATATAACCAAAAAGACAAGTCATTCATCAACGAAGATAACCATAGACAGACAGAAACAAATAATGGCTTCTTCTATATAAACATATCCGAGGTGGAAGCAGAAGGTAGATTAGCAAAGATAACAGGCATTCTTAAAGTAAATTTCTACAACATTGACGTGCAAGGTGTAAAAGTGGGTGATACCGTAGAAATAATTGGAAGGATAAAAATACCAGAAAAGCCAACAAATCCCGGACAGTTTGATTATGCTAAATATCTAAAATATCATAGCATAGATGCAATACTCTCTGTAAGTAGCAAAGGTTATATAAAACTAATAGAGCAAGGTTCTACTTGGCATATAAGGTCACTGCTCGAGAGCATACGGCTTAAAATAAAACAAATCATAGACGATACACTACGACCAGATACGGCAGGATACATAAGCGGCCTACTTCTCGGCTACAATG
>MHYJ01000129.1:5452-6268 GCA_001828445.1 Planctomycetes bacterium RBG_16_43_13 | reverse complement strand
ATCTACTCGCAATAAGTGGATTACACGTGGTTATACTATTTGCTGTATGCTGGCTCTTATTACGAGCACTTAATATAAGGCAAAACGTTCAAACTATACTTCTAATAGCCATATTATTGCTATATGCGGCACTAACCAACGGAGAGGCATCCGTAATCCGCTCCGTAATAATGGCTGTAATATTTTTACTTGCAAGCATATTCTATAGAAAAAGTGATGGAATAAATTCATTATCTATATCTGCATTTGCTATTCTCATAGTAGCGCCATATCAATTGTTCGACTTGGGCTTTCAGCTATCATTTATAGCGGTGTTATCAATAATATACATAACTCCGATATTTCTAAATTTTCTAAAAGGAGAGAAACAGACACGCACGTCAGAAAGCGAATCAATAGATACTAAAAGAGACATTTACTATAGTGCAATCTCAATCACGGATAACTATATAAGGAACAGTTTGTCAATATCTATATCAGCGTGGCTTGCTACCGCCCCTATTATCGCAAGCAATTTCAGCATAATTACCCCCTCTATAATAATAGCAAATATACTTATGGCACCAATAGTATCTTTTCAGATAGTTTGTGCCTTCTTATTGTCTATAGTGGGCTTATTCTCTTATACTGCCGCCTCAATACCTGCTTATTTAATAGAACTATCGTTCAAGGCATTGGTAGCCATTTCAAATATTGTCGTCAGTATTCCTTTTTCCTATTTTTATATCCCAACGCCGCCACTCATACTAACATTACTAATCTTTATCCTACTAATATTATGGATAATCTGGAATACCTATAGACCGAGTAAGGTCA
>MHYJ01000129.1:3132-5413 GCA_001828445.1 Planctomycetes bacterium RBG_16_43_13 | reverse complement strand
TCTCCTTATTTATGCGGCAGAGAACAAACGGCTTTTATCTCGCAATGCTCGATGTTGGCAGAGGTAACTGCATATACATAGAATTTTCAGATGGTAGGAACATACTCTATGATGCAGGTAGCGCAATCTACAGAGACCCGGGCAAATATACAATAGCACCCTTCCTTCTCAAGAGAGGTGTAACAGATATAGATTATCTTATCCTCTCCCATCCTGACTCAGACCACATAAATGGTGCCAAAAGCGTGCTTGACGTGTTTGATGTGAAAACTGTAGTAGTGAGCAAATACTTCCAAACATTTGAAGGCGGGGCAGAGCTACTGGATTGGATTAACAACAATAAACATACGAAGATACTAATCGTAGAAGGACGAGGTCCTAATCCTATGCCCCTTCTGCATAATAAGGATATAGAGATTCTCGCTCCTCCGCAGTGGGAGAGGTTTGGATATAAGCCCACGTCAAATAATACATCTTTAGTTATAAGAATAACTTATCAAGGCAACAACGTACTCTTGACCGGTGATATGGAGGATAGCGAATTACGCGAGCTTACATCAGCCGATATAGACCTACATTCTACAATACTCTTGGCACCTCATCACGGTAAAGCATCAATAGACACCAACCTATTAGCCGAACTTGTTAAACCATCCATAACATTAGTAAGTGCCTCTAAACTGAAAGATGGTCAAGCACTTTCATATTCAGAGGAAGTAATATCTAAATACAAAGAGATGGGTTCACAGGTCTATATAACTGCTGAATATGGCGCTACGAGTATAATTATAAATGATGAAGGTATAACAGTAGAAACATATAGATAAACTATATACGAACTATTGTCCTGCCTACCTCTAAACTTGCATGATTTCTTAACACATCATTTTCTAAAGGCGACAACTTGCGTCGCTCCTCTTTAGTTATGAAGCCCATATCACTGAGCAACGTTATCAGCACAGGGGCAATCGGACGTGAACTGCCATCGTCTATCTTCATAGCTATGCCTATGCCTTTATTCACTACACCACAACAATAGACACCTTCTGCTCCTATCTTAGTTAGCAGTCGTCCGTTGGTCGCCCTTATTAGTTCGGTGCATATCCTTCCATTCGCGGCTATCATCTCGGGATACTGCTTAAGAGCGTTGGCAATCCTTGTAGCTGAAGAATCCATATTAGAGCAAAAATTAGAAAAGGCAACTCCCATATTTTTTACAGATAGCCCAAACGTAGGTGCACTACATCCATCTATACCGATTTTTATACTACTCGCCTTGATGTTCGCAAACCGCGCCATATTTTTTATATTCCTCTTTTGGACAGGATGGTTTTTGTCAGTATATTTCTTAATAGACGCGCCTAATGTTTTTGCAAGAAGCAACATACCAGAGTGCTTCCCTGAACAATTATTATGAAGCTGGGTTAATCGGCGAACAACTACCTTCTCAGAAAGTGGTTTATGCTTACCACATAGCAGGTCGGATTCTTTTAGTCCACCTTTTCTCAAAATAGATGAGACGGTCTTTATATGAATTGGCTCTCCACTATGAGAGCCGACAATAACTGCTATCTCCCTATCGTCTAACCCAAATCTGTCTGCCGCTCCACTCTCTACAACACTATAGCATTGTATCGGCTTGGCGGAGGAGCGCATAAATGTAACCCTATCTATATCGCCGCGACACCTAACAACTTTACCCCTATCTATAACTACATAAGAGCCATAGTGCCGCGACTCTACTACACCCCCACGCTTAACTTCAAAAAGTAGCTCCGACATATCTAATTTTCCCTATCTAACGCTCCTGAAATCATATCTCTTATATCAGCAAATCTTGTAGTATCCTTATCATACTGTAGTTCAAATGTTGGCAGGTTATTAACAAATCGCGATACTATCGTCAATAGTTTTCTATTCATTTCGAGCTGGTCGGAGAAAAACATCACGGTGGAGAGCATCCTTGTAAGTGCATCATCCTTTGCAATCGGTCTGTAGTAGTTTGGTGCGCCTTTACTTAAAAAAAATATGCCCCTCATATTCCCTCCCTCATTGGATACACCCTTTCTGAACTCACCCATAAATGGCGTTGCCTTGGCATAGAAACCTGCGCCGTTCGCTCTAACCATATTTAGTTCGTCGCTCAGTATGAACCGCCTCCCTGCCTTCTTATAAAGTGTCGTCTTCCCAGCACCTGATTGCCCCGGAAACAGGAAAGCAGAGTTATTAATCCTTAATCCTGCAGAATGGATAAGAAATGCCTTCCTCCTCAACAGCAGTA
>MHYJ01000129.1:267-2935 GCA_001828445.1 Planctomycetes bacterium RBG_16_43_13 | reverse complement strand
TATGTATCTTCTGCGGCTTCCTCGTCAGATAGACACTATATCGCATCCTTGCCTGTCTAAATACAGATGAGTCGTCAATATCCAAACAAATTGGTATATCACAGATATCGAGACGAAGTTTATGCCTCAAGTTTCACAATCCTCTGAAATAGAAATGACGGCAAAAGTAATAGTAACACACAAAATCCGGCAGTGTATTCCCCAGCGCCGAGCAACATAACTGCGTCAAATGGTATTATACCTAATATCAGTATTCTTACCATCCCCTTTACACTCTCACGAGAGAATACCTTTAGCGACCGCACCATCTGGTTAATAAGTAGCCCAATAAGGACTAACGAAACTAAAAGCCCGACCACCTGTCTTTCAATGAATATGTTTATGGCGAGAACATCTATGGCGAGGAGCCCTCCCATCAGGATAAATAACTCCTTCCTTGATTCACCTTCCTCAAGTGTGCTAATCATAGTCAAAAGCGACACATATATAAATAGCAAAAACGGAAACTCCACCCTATCCATTATATTCAACCCACAGTTGACACTGATACCGATGTAAAGTTCGCAAAACGCAGTAACCCCATATTCAGAGACCCCAGCACCCTATTTCCCTTGAATATACCATTGTAACTAAATATGAGTATGACAACTATGAACGCAACTACAAATGTATGAAATCGCACCATATAACCTAATAGCAATCCCAATATAATTAAGATGCCCCCAAACACCACAGCCATCTGGAGAGACACAGCACCAGATGGCAGAGACCTCGTAGGATGCCACTTCCTATCTTTCTCAAAATCAACTACGTCATTAAACAACATCCCCGCAGAGTATAGACAGGCAGAGGCAAATACGAGTCCAATAATCTTAGAGAATTCTACCTCGAACGGTGAACTCAACAGATACCCTGTCAGTGAATCAGCAACAGCAGTAAAAATTAAAGGAAGCCGTATTAGTTTTGCTAATGCTATCAACATTATAGAAATTAATACTCTATTACATCCTTCAGGAGAGATATACTCACTACCCTATCCAATCTGACTAACACTGTTTCTCTATTTGCCCTTACGCCAAATTTCCTCGCCTCCATTACGTATCGCTCTTTTGTTGCCACGCCTTCACTCCTGTCCCTTACATCCACAGCAGTCATAATTAGGAATGTATCATCCACCTTATCCAATTTACCTATATACGTAAGCGGAGAATCTGTATCTACAACTACATCCTTACCCAGAAATCTCTTCCACCCTTTAGTCAGATTCATAACACCTACTCGCTGGGGAAAAAACATCTGATGCGGTTTTTGTCTATCCTCGTGATATTATTCCCACGTCTAAAAATGTTACAAACAATACCAAACTTAACAATAGTATCAGCCCCACATACTGATATGTTATCACAAACTTCTCTCCAAGCGGTTTACCCTTTATCTTCTCTATTATCAAAAGCGGTATGTAGCCGCCGTCCAAAACGGGGACAGGCAGTAAATTAAATATGCCTAAACTCACAGAGATAAGCCCAAGCACCCAGAATAGATTGCCAAGACCTAAACGCGCACTCACATAGGATACCTGAGCTATGCCGACTGGTCCTGACATTGTCTTCTTTGGTGATTCTTTGAACGTTAAAAGCTGATACAACGCCTTATATGTTAGCACACCCAATACATAAGGTTCTTTAACCCCTAATACCATCGCATCCCTAAATCCTTTCCTTGAAAATATGAGTTCTCTATCGTTCACGCCCAACCCAATCTTATCGCCATATTTCACTTCCTCTCCTATCAGTTCAACCACAGCAATCTCGCTATTTCTCTTCACTTCGACCTTTATCACCTTCTTACTCTCATCTCTTGATTGCTTGAATAAGTCAGATACGAATACGTCACCTACGACACCATCCATAGACCTTATCTCGTCTCCTGACCTTAGACCACAAGCGTAATAGAGTGTCCCTTCTCTCACGTCTGCAAAAACCTTATATGGTTTAGCTCGTATGCCCAAAAGCCCAGCCCCATCCTCTCTCCTGCCGACCTTCATCTCTACCATCTCGCGCTTACCATTTCGCTCAATCTCTATCTTTACTTCCTTCTCTGCCGACATCTTCACAATATCCGTCATTCCCTGCCACGACTTTACATCCACGCCATCTATTTTCTTAATTACATCTCCCTCGATGAGTTTGCCATATGCGGGAGAACTCTCTACTGCACCACCGACTACTGCTCCCTGCAGATTTGTATCTTCGGGAAGCTCATAAACCGTCAGAATCGGCGGCGTAATCGTTATATCTACTTTATCATCTCTATCTGAACCCTCCGATTTTCTGGCAATTGCAAATTTGAGTTGCTTACCAGGGCTATCCTTCACAATCTCAGATATGTCCATTGAACCACGATATATACGTCTCCCATCTACGTCTATGATTTTATCGCCGACCTTTATACCTGCTAAATCCGCCACCTTGCCTTCTACAACATCAGAGACCGTATTTACCGGAGATGAGTTCGCATGCAAACCAAAGCCACCCACTCTCTCCACAAACTCCTTAACTTCACCATCACGTTCAACCTTAACTTTAACATCTGCTCCCTCTCCTTTTATAATGAGCGTCAACATATATTGACGCAGATTATCCACCGGGACGCCATCTACCTCTAAGAC
>MHYJ01000129.1:0-124 GCA_001828445.1 Planctomycetes bacterium RBG_16_43_13 | reverse complement strand
AGACCTGAAATCTCTGCCAGCGCGTCTTGGATTGAAATTCGTAGTCGGCGCCTGCCTTCTCATCAGTAACATTCTCCCCAGCCATTTTCACATATCCACCAAGGGGAATTATTGACAGACGATA
>MHYJ01000128.1:7828-9215 GCA_001828445.1 Planctomycetes bacterium RBG_16_43_13 | reverse complement strand
TCACATTCAACGACATCAGGGCGGGAGGGTATCGAGGAGGGGTGAGGATAGACATCGGGTCTATCGCTATGCCCGGCGGGGCAAAGAAGCCGGAGCTCGCAGTTCAGATGGACACAATCGTGAAGTTCGACGACCCATCAGCGGGACCATCACACGGGGCTACATTGGGCGGAGACCCAAGTAACGTGGCAGTAATCGTCATACCATAGTGGGTATGAAGGGTATGAAGGGTATGAGGGAAGTGGCGCCCTCCCTTGTGCCTTAAATCCGAAATCCTAAACTCTAAATTCTAAACAAATTCGAATTACCAAAATCCGAATGTTCAAAACGGTTTTGGATTTGGAGCATTAGGATTTTGGGGTTTGTTTAGGATTTAGTGCTTCGAATTTAGAATTTGTTTTTACGAAAGGAGTTTTTTATGTCAAGTGGCAAGAGTTTCTATGACCAGAGGGGGAAGGTATATCTAAGTGAGCCGATGGTGGCGTATGTGTATAAGGGACGTCTAATGTTGAGAAAACTCCCTGCACGAGTCAATCGTGTAAAGACGGAGAGGGTTATCAACCATATCAACCGTTTCTCCTACATAAGCAGGGCTTGGACAGGGCTGACTGAGAAAGAGCAGGCGGGGTGGGAGGCGTATGCGGAGATGGTCTATGACGTTCGCGATAGAGAGAGGCAGGACGTAACAGGCGATTGCGGTGGGATAATACCGCGGAGAAGGATACCCGCAACTGGGAAGGGTGCCTTCATACAATCGAATATGCTTCTCTACTCGGCGGGTTTATCGGAGATACGGAAGAGTCCACCCTTCAATACCGGTTTCCCTCCAGCACCTACGAGTGTATCGCTCGCTTATGAGAATGGAGTTTCGGAGGTTAGGTGGGACGACCCTATAGTAATCGTGGGTGGGGTAGCACCTACTATAGGGAAGGTGCGTATCTGGGCTCGCTTCTCTACAAGCATAGGGAGGTCTCACCTACAAATAATAGGTGTGGTAGATATACCGTCCAGTCGTGTATTTACATTTGACCGTATCAGGATGCCAACAAATAATAGAGGAGCGGCGAATGATATGATGATAGCTGACTTCCGCACAGGTATGCTCCACGTCCAGACAGACACAGTGGTAACGTATGGAGAGGGAGGGGCAGTGCGAAGTGTAGGGAGCAATACAGAGAAGAAGGCGGTGAGGTATGGAGTTTAATCAAGTATCCTGCCCCGTTAGAAAGAAATTTTTAACGGGGCTTGTAAATCACCCGCATCTATAGTAAAACTACGCATCTATGTTCATCGACGAAACAAAGATTACAGTGAAGGCGGGGGACGGTGGGAACGGGGCTACCTCCTTCCTCCGCGAAAAGTATATGCCGAAGGGCGGTCCTGACGG
>MHYJ01000128.1:1421-7822 GCA_001828445.1 Planctomycetes bacterium RBG_16_43_13 | reverse complement strand
AGGCGGCAAGGGCGGGGACGTCATCATCATTGCAGACGAGAATCTAAACACGCTCTACCACCTAACGCACATACCCCAGTTCAGGGCGGAGGACGGCGAGAAGGGCGGCTCGAAAAACTGCTCCGGCAAAGGGGGGAGAGACCTCACAATACACGTCCCCGTCGGCACCATCATATATGATAGAGAAAAAGCCGTTCAACTAAAAGACCTCAAAAAAAATGGCGATGACATCATCATAGCCGCAGGCGGTAAAGGAGGCAGGGGCAATGCGTCCTTCGCTACAGCCACAAACCAGACCCCCCGCCGCGCCGATGCAGGAGTCAAAGGCGAGGAGCGGCATCTCAAACTCGAACTCAAGCTCATCGCAGATGTGGGGATTGTCGGTATGCCGAATGCGGGGAAGTCAACCCTGCTCTCGAAACTCTCGTCCGCTCGACCGAAGATAGCGGACTATCCATTCACGACACTCTATCCATATTTAGGAATACTCTACGGCGGGAAATATAGGACTTGCGTCTTGGCTGACCTGCCCGGCTTAATCGAGGGGGCGTCTAAAGGAGCGGGTTTAGGCGACAGGTTTCTCCGACACATAGAACGGACGCGCATAATACTCCACCTCGTTGACGTTTCGCCCTATGCGACAGAGCCGCCTGCGGAGGCGTATAGGATTATCAGGAACGAACTCGCAGAATATAGTAAGAAACTTGCCAAAAAGCCGCGCCTCGTCGTAGCGAACAAGGTTGACGTGGAGGGTTCGGCAGATGGACTAAAGAAACTGAAAAAAGTTGCAGGGAGAGACGTCGTTACTATATCCGCCATAAAGTCGAAGGGGCTAAAGGAGTTAGCGAATGCGATATTCAGGAAATTGGGGAAGGTATAGGATAAAGACATTGCTTTTAGGGTGTTTGTGGGGTAGAATTAAAAAGGTGAGGAAAAATCTCTTATGACTACCGGCTTGGATTTGGGGAATGTGCTTGCACGGATGGTGAAGGAGGAGGCGTCCGACCTCTTTCTGAAGGTTGGCGTCCCGCCGGCGATAAGGTCGGTAGGTAAGGTCATATCAACGGGCGGACCTGCCATTACAGAGGCGATGGTGAAGGAGATATTTGAGCAGATAACGGACGACTATGACAAGAAGAAGTTCCGCGAGCACAACGAGGTGGACCTATCTTATGAGGCGCTTGGAGTTGGGAGGTTCAGGGTAAATATATTCAAACAGCGCGGCTACATAGGGATGGTCTTCCGATATGTGCGGACAAGTATAATGACCTTTGAGGAACTAAACCTGCCGAGCGACCCGCTGAAGAAACTCGCACTACTGCCGAGGGGATTGATACTCATAACAGGGACGGCAGGCAGTGGGAAATCCACTACACTCGCATCAATAATAGAATTCATAAATAAAAATGAAGAGAAGCACGTAATAACGATAGAGGACCCGATAGAATTCACATTCATAGACAAAAAGTGTGTAGTAGAACAGCGTGAGGTAGGAGGAGATACTGAAAGCTTCCAAGCCGCCCTAAAATACGTAATCCGACAGAGTCCGGATGTAATAATGATAGGTGAGATGAGAGATACTGATACAGTCGAGGCGGCTCTAAGTGCGGCAGAGACGGGGCATTTGGTCTTCAGCACCCTGCACACAGTCAACGCTATGCAGACGGTGGAGAGAATAATGAACTTCTTCCCACCGCATCAACATAACTTCCTCAGACAACAGCTATCTCAACTCCTTGAGGGCGTTATATCCCAGCGTCTCATCCCTACGAAGGATGGGACATCGCGCGTTCCTGCCATTGAACTACTACTCGGCACACCCACAATAAAAGAACTTATATTTGATGGAAAGTTCAACGAAATATATAAGGCAATAAAGGAAGGTATCTATTACGGGACGCAGACATTTAACCAGTCGCTGAAACATCTCCTCGAGAAAGATATGGTTACGCTTGAGGACGCATTGGTTGCCGCAGATATACCTGACGAACTGAAACTCGAACTTCGCGGTATAAAGAAGGACACTGTGAAATATACAACCGCCGGCAAGGACAGCACAACCAAATTCACTCAACATCGTTAAATTAGTTGAGAGCAACAATAAAATACTTGTATGAAGAGATTAAAATTACTGAAAAATTCGTTGGTATTCTTGGATGTTATTCTAATAATTGGAATAATTGTATTCTTATTCAACTCTTTCCTGTTCCCAGCTAATATTAACTGGCTCTCCGATATGCCAAAGAAAGACAGCGTAAAAACTAATATAACACCGCCACCTCCAATACAATACTATAAAGTTATATCCCTTCTGCCAAATCCAATAGAGGCGCCTAAAAAGACAGATAGCCCACTAAGAGATACCAGACCTCTCGCTGGTTTGCTACAGGTAGAAGGCACTATGCCAAATTCAAAAGACCCAAAGAAGGCATCCGCCTTACTCCAAATCCTTACAAAAAAGCAAAATGTGCTCGTATATTATGGAGAGGAAATCCTCGACCAAGATGGTAATAAGGTTTCGGGGCTTGAAGGCGTCAAAATAGTCGAAGTATATTTCAATAAGGTTGTATTTGACAACAACGGTAAGAGAGAAGAACTCTCTGCTCCTGACACAGATGCTCCACCTATAAGTAGCGGCATCGACACTATGAAAAAGATACCTCCATCTACCACCTTCTCTCGCCCTTACGATAGTAAAGAGTTCTCAACAGACCTCGTCAAAGATGATGTAAACAAGAAGGAGTGGGAGGTTGACGAAAGAGAGAGGGACTGGCTTATGCAAAATCACGAGGTGGTTCTAAATAGCGACCTCACATTTTCCTTCGCCTCTGGTGGCGGTGTTAAGATTGATAGCGTCAATAGCGGCTCTATTGTATCAGCAAGGGGATTTCAGAGCGGTGATATAATAAAAACTATAAATGGTATGGAAGTAAAAAGTTATGATGAGGCAAATAAGATGTTTAAGGATAAGGCGCTCCGAAATAGCTCGAAAGTTACAGTGGTAATAGACAGGGCAGGTAGAGATATTACTATAGAATATCGATTAAAGCGAGACACTAAGTAGTTAGCTATTTTCATATCCATATTCCAAGTTTTAGGTTGCAATCCAACATATACAATCTAAAATCATCACAATGCTTATAGTAGCTGATATCGGAAATACCAAAACGCACATTGGATTATTTGATGGAAGAAAAGTAGTTCAAGCATACACCGTTAACACAAGAACTATGTCCTCCGTAAAACTACGGCTCTGGAAGTCAAAAAACATTGGTGGAGTCGTATATGCCTCCGTAAGACCGTCTGCCGAGAGAAAATTTGAATCGGTTATTAGAAAACACCTTGGTACCCTCCCTATAAAGAAACTCGGCAGAGATATTAAGCCACCCATATCTCTAAAGGTGGATAATCCAAAAACTGTTGGTATGGACCGCCTCGCAAATGCCATTGCCGCATACGAACGTGTGAAAGATGCCTGCGTCGTAGTGGATATGGGGACAGCTATAACATTCGACGTCGTCTCAGGAAAGGGAGAATTCGTTGGCGGCGTAATAGCACCCGGTATGAGCACATCAGCAAAGACACTAAACGACTACTGCGAACTTCTACCCCTTGTAAAACCAACCAAGCCGATAAAGACCATAGGTAAAAACACCATAGACAATATAAAGTCGGGGGTCTTCTGGTCAGTAGTAGGGCTAATAGAATGTGTCATCAAAAATATAAGACGAGAATTAAAATGTAAGCCATACATTATAGCCACTGGTGGTGATGCTAACCTGCTGAAGAACCTTGGCCTGTTCGATGAAGTCATCCCACACCTAACACTCGAGGGGATTGCGACAGCATATTATACAACAGAAAACAAAGCTGCAACACACGACCACAAATAATAATCTTATTTTCTATGCCTACATACGCCTGCCAAACCACTCCTATAGGTAATGGCGCCATAAGTGTAATAGAGGTAGTAGGTTCTGAGGTACTCACCCGCGTGAATACCATCTTTCTCAGTAAAAGTGGACGGCCAATAGAGAAGCCGTTCAAACTATATTATGGACATATCTACGAACAGAGTAACCCCATAGATGAAGTCATTGCAAGGTTTATCAGCCGTGAGGAGAGTTTCTCTGGCGAGGATACGGTTGAGATAAATTGCCACGGCGGCTTTCTTCCTGCTCGGAAAATACTCGATGCGCTCCATAAATTAGGTATAGAAAAAATCAGCCAGAACGAACTAATACAGATTGCCTACCAAAACAAAAAGATAGACCGCATACAGCAGGAGGCACTGTCGCTCCTCCCAACCGCTGTAACCCGCTTCTCTGCAAAGGTCCTAAACGACCAATATAATGGAGCACTTTCAGGCGCTATTAAAAAGATTATTGAGAATACTGACACTCCAACTATTAAGTCAGAAATAGCAATACTCCTCGAGACCGCAGATTTAGGTATCTCGCTTGAGAGTCCTAAGAAGATTGGTATAGTAGGTGCTCCAAATGTAGGAAAATCAACGCTCTTTAATGCACTTATAGGAAAATATCGTGTGCTTGTCCATCCTACTCCCGGCACTACCCGTGACCCCATAAAAGAGATTATAGCCATAGACGAAATCCCGTTTGAGATTACAGATACGGCTGGCGTAAGAAAGCCACAGGATAAACTTGAAGAAATGAGCATCGAAAGGACTGAAGGTATTATCAGGCGAGCCGATTTATTACTGATGTTGTATGATGCCGAGGGCACGGACGATTTAGATACAGAAAAATCATCTTTACGGATACTAAACAAGGTTGACTTGAAACATAATGTAAGAGCCGATGGATTTGACGTTGCCGTCTCCGCATTGAACGGTACTAACATAGACACGTTGAGGCAAAAAATATTAGAGCATCTACAACTTGCAGGTATGAAATATTCGTCAGGCAAAGCAATTGTATTTACCAATCGTCAGAAGGTGTTATTGGATGAAATAAAAAAGATAGACAGTAACACAGCTACACAGAAAATAATACTAAATAAGCTACTTTGGGAATAACACTTGAAATGTGACAATCCTTTTGTTAATATTCCTCGACTTTATTAGGAGCATTTGATGGTTGATGTCCTCGGCTCCATAATTAGCAAGTGTAAAAAACATCGTAGAAAAGACCTGCTTGGTATAGCGGACTTATCAAAAGACGATATACTCCTAATCCTTGACACCGCAGAGGCACTCAAAAAAGCGGCTCGTAACGACAGGATAACCAAATTCAAACCGCTCAAAGGCAAGAACATTATTACGCTCTTTACAGAGCCGAGCACTCGCACCCGCCTATCGTTCACAATCGCAGGCAGACATTTAGGTGCGGATGTAATAGATATCTCACCTTCTACCTCCAGCATAGTAAAAGGTGAGACCATCCTCGACACAATAAAAAATATGGAGGCGATGGGAGCTGATGTTGTTGTGATGAGACATTCCGCAGATGGAGTTTTAGCCCAATTAGCAGGTAAGACGAATGTGTCCATAGTAAATGCTGGCGATGGCAAGAATGAACATCCCACACAGGCACTCCTCGACGCTGTAACCATAAGAGAAAAAAAGGGGCGACTGGAGGAACTGAATATCGTTATCGTAGGTGATATCGCCTATAGCAGGGTGGCGCGTTCGAACATAAACCTACTAACAAAATTTAGGAACAACATAACCATAGTAGCTCCTCCTGTCCTTATGCCTAAATACGCAAAAAATATCTTTAAGAGTATAACTATATCCCGAGATTTTGATAGCGTCCTGCCAAAGGCGGATGTTGTAATGATGCTTCGCCTCCAGCTCGAGAGACAGGAGAAAGGGCTCATTCCGTCTTTCGAGGAATATACCAAATCATTTGGCTTGGGTAAGGAACGTCTAAAACTCTTGAAAAAGGATGCGATAATAATGCACCCCGGTCCTGTAAATAGAGGTATAGAGCTCTCAGACGAAGTCGTGGACTGCGGTCAATCTGTTATTTTAGATCAAACTGCTAATGGCGTTTACGCGAGAATGGCAGTGTTCTTAGTGCTATCTAACGCAAATTGATATGCAAACAATTCTCATAAAAGGTGGTCGTGTGATCGACCCGGCAAATAACCTTAATAAAGTTGTAGATATTCTTGTCGAAGGTAAAAAGATAAAGCGTATCGGCACTATTACTGTAAAAGCGGATGTGATAATTGATGCTAAAGGGTTACTCGTTGTGCCTGGTCTCATAGATATGCACGTCCATCTGAGAGAGCCAGGCGGTGAGCATAAGGAAACGATTGCTACTGGTTCTGCGGCGGCAATCGCTGGCGGATTTACAAGCGTAGCCGCTATGGCGAATACCCAGCCGCCTATAGATAATGGAGCGATGGTCAGTTTTGTGAAATGCCGTGCAGAG
>MHYJ01000128.1:1045-1216 GCA_001828445.1 Planctomycetes bacterium RBG_16_43_13 | reverse complement strand
GCCACTGCGAGGAGGCGAATTTAGCAACTGGTGGCATAATAAACGAGGGAAAACTTTCAAAGAAGTTAGGACTAAAAGGCATTCCATCAGTGGCAGAGGAAATTATGGTTGCGAGGGATATTGCACTTGCTGAATATACAGGTGGACAAGTTCATATAGCTCATATAAGCA
>MHYJ01000128.1:206-1019 GCA_001828445.1 Planctomycetes bacterium RBG_16_43_13 | reverse complement strand
AAAAAAAAAAGGCATAGCAGTTACTGCTGAGGCATCACCACATCATTTAACATTTACAGAGATATTATCTGAAACACATAAAATGAACCCGCCCCTCAGAACGCAGGACGACATAAAAGCACTTATAAGAGGATTAGAAGACGGCACAATAGATGCAATCGCCTCTGACCACGCACCTCACACCACGGAGGAAAAAGAGCAAGACATATCAAAACAGCCATTCGGAGTTATAGGGCTTGAGACCACCCTACCTATTATCCTAACCGAATTAGTATGGAAAAAGAAACTACCACTTACAACAATAATAAAGGCATTGACCGTAAACCCTGCTTGTATCCTTCGTATAGCTAAAGGCACGCTCTCCCCAGGCGCTGATGCAGATATTACAATAATAGACCCATCTATCAAATGGACTATAAAGCCCGAAAACTTTAAATCAAAAGCAAGGAATACACCATTTGCAGGCAGAGAAGTAAGGGGTATGGTGGTAAAAACAATAGTAGGAGGTAAGATTTTTGATACTAATTGACGGCTATAATCTCCTCTTTGTAGGTAGTAAAGGAAAACCAAATGTTGACATCAAAAAAGCGAGAGAAAAACTTATCGGTTTACTATCTAAATATAATTCCAAAAAGGGTAGCGAAATCACCGTAGTATTTGACAGGGCAGATAGTGTATTTACCCACGGCTTGAAACAGCGACATAAGCAGGCAGGAATGGAAATTATATTTACCCCTCCAGATATGACCGCCGACGACTATATCATAAATTCAGTTCAAGAAAGCAAAGATAAGAAGGGCATAAAGGTAGTTA
>MHYJ01000128.1:0-199 GCA_001828445.1 Planctomycetes bacterium RBG_16_43_13 | reverse complement strand
CAGAAAAATTGTAGACGCTGTGACGGAGTATGGATCAGAGGTTGTATCATCCTCACAATTTATGGAGGAGCTTGCTACAATAACAGGAAATGATAATATATACTATGACCCTAAGGAGCACGGCATTTCTTCAGAAGATACAAAACAATGGATGAAGGAATTCGGACTCGACGATAATACGTAGTTTCCGCCTCTACTA
>MHYJ01000127.1:1253-6974 GCA_001828445.1 Planctomycetes bacterium RBG_16_43_13 | reverse complement strand
CAATCAGAAGGCGGATTTTTTGATACTTTGCAGGCAATATCAGCTTCTCAATTAGGTTCCCTTTTCTCATTCGGTATAATGCCCTATATTACAGCATCAATCATAATGTCGCTTCTAACAAAGGTTAATCCGCGCCTTGAGGCGATTGCTAAGGAAGGACCATCTGGCCACAGGAAGATAAATCAGTACACACGGATGCTGACAATACCTATTTGCTTGGTTCAAGGATTTATGGTTGTTGTAGGTAGCTGGGGCAAACATATTTATGGGGTAGAGTTAGTGCCTGCCTCTACTTCCTTCGGAGGGATAATTATGATGGTTTTGGCTCTCCTTGCAGGTGCCGTATTTGTTATGTGGCTTGGCGAGCAAATAACAGAGCATGGTATTGGTAATGGTGCCTCTATGCTGATTATGGCAGGTATTATTGCCCGTTTGCCAAGAATAGTCGGAAGAATTATTACAGAAGTGCAAAAAGATATAATATCAGGTGGCGCCGCCGTTATGATATGTGTTATATATGTATCCGTTATAGTGTTCATAGTATTTATAACCCAATCCCAGCGACGTATCCCTGTCCAGCATGCAAAGATGTGGCGGGGGAGGAGGATTACGTTAGGGCAGAGAAATTATTTACCTCTTAAGGTGAATCAGGCGGGCGTTATGCCTGTTATATTTGCATCTGCCCTTATGGGTATTCCGTATCTCTTCTCTATGATACCTGGTTTAGATATTGTGAGGAGGGCGTTCGAAAGAGGGGACTTCATATATTCTGCTTTTTACGTCTCTATGATATTCTTCTTCTCATATTTCTGGACGTTCCTATTTTTTCCGCCGGATGAGATGGCTAACAACCTGAAGGAATACGGTAGCTTCATTCCGGGTATTAGACCGGGACACAATACAGCAGAGTATCTGGATAGAATATTGAGGAGGATAACACTTTTGGGTGCGGCGTTTTTGTGTGCTATTTCCCTACTGCCGGATATGTCAGCCGCTGCATTAGGTATGAATCGTGCTGATGTTGCCTTCCTCGGCGGCACAGGTATTCTAATTATTGTAGGCGTGAGCCAGGATGTTGTTCAGAAGATTGAGTCATATTTATTGATGCATAATTACGCCGGTTTTATGGGTGAGGGGACAGCTCTCAGGGGACGCAGATAAATCTTTATGGCTTGCTTTACAATGTAACAAAGATAGGGTATACTCTTTCAAGAGGGGTATATGCGGCTAATATTTTTAGGTCCACCAGGTGTAGGTAAAGGCACACAGGCGAAGAAACTCTCGTCAACAAAAGATATTACACACATCGCTACAGGTGATATGCTTCGTGAGGAGATGAAAGGCAAAACTACTATAGGTGTGAAGGCGAAGGGCTTTATGCTCCGCGGCGAACTCGTCCCAGATGATGTTGTTATAGATATTATAGATAAGCGACTCCAGAAGGACGACTGTAAGCAGGGCTTCATACTTGATGGTTTCCCAAGGACGATAGCTCAGGCGGATGCGTTAGCTAAACTACTCGAGAAGCTTACAATAACTGTAGATAGGGTTATATACTTCGACTGTCCGTCAAAGATTCTTGTCGAGCGAATATCCGGCAGGCGCGTCTGTAATAAATGCGGGACGAATTATCATATAAAAACTATGCTTCCGAAGACATCGGGCGTTTGTGATACCTGCGGTATTTCCCTTATCCAGCGGACGGATGATAACGAGGAGGCGGTAGTTGAACGTTTGACTGTCTATGATAAACAAACCCGCCCACTCATCGAATACTACGAGAGAAAAGGACTACTAAGGAAGATACTCGCTGACAGGTCTCCAGAAGAAGTTGCAACCGACCTAAATAACGCACTACTCGGTTCTTAAGAAGGATAAATAAGTGCTTACTTTTATGAGCAAACTATACGGAACAATGTTCGTTAGCATAATAGCGCTTATACTCTTGATTGGCATCTGTATCTCGCAGGAGAAGGGGGATACTCCTGCCCCTGACCGTTCCGCACAAATACAGAAACTCATAAAACAGTTGGGCGTCAATAATAAAGATATTCGCGTGAGTGCTATGCAAGACCTTATCAGGCTTAAAGCAGAAGAAGCAATCCCCGAGATGAAGAAATTGCTAAAAGATGAGGATAGTTCTATTTGCAGTAATGCTATTTTATTTCTTGGTGTGATTGGAGCTAAGGATACAATACCGGAGTTAAAAGAGTTGCTAAAGGATAGGAGTTGGCAGGTTCGTAGTAGTGTTGTTATTGCCCTTGGTGAGCTTGGAGCGAAGGATGAAATACAAAAAATAAAAGAGTTACTAAAAGATGATAATGCACTGGTTCGCGATAGTGCTATTACCACCCTTGGCTATCTTGGGGCAAAGGAGGCAATACCTGAGATAAAGGGGTTACTAAAAGATGAAAATTGGCACGTTCGCGGTAACGTTGTTAGCGTCCTTGGTCAGCTTGGGGTGAAAGAAGCGATACCCGAGATAAAGGAGTTACTCAAGAACGAAAAGGGAACTTTCGACGCTTACGTTCGCGGATGGGCAGGCATAGCACTTGTAGAATTAGGTGCGAAGGATGCCGTTCCTAAGGGAATAATAAAGGACATAAAACTTGTATTAGAGATGAGAATGCTTGTAAATGTTTTATCGGCATATAAAGAGGATGCGAGGCGGGCAGAGAATGCCCTCCGCCAACTCGGCGTCAGTGGAGAGGAGATTGAAGAAACCAAAAATGTAAGAGAGAGGAGTAGGATAGCTGCTAATGAGCAAGATGCAATTGGTTCGCTCAAACAGCTTGTCTCACACGAGGCAACGTGGCGGAGAAATGATGAGGACGGCAATGCCATAAAGGATTACTACACTTTTGATGTTGCAGGACTACACTATCATACAAATATGCTGGGCAGTAAATTACAGTATATAGACATAAAACTCGCAAATGCAGACCCGTCTGTAACGAATTGGGATGCCAACGCCAAATGCAAACCTGCGAATGGCTACTACTTCAAGGCGATGGTAAAAGATGGCGACGGTGCTAACTATAATAAGGATTTAGCTGTAAGGACGGTAGGACCTATAACAGCGATGGAGACACTTGCTTTTAATCCAGACCGTTACGGCTTCTGTGCCTATCCCTCAGTATATGGGAAGACAGGTAAATTTACATTCATAGTTAATCAGGCAGGCGTTATATATAAAAAGGATAACGGCGGTAAGAATATCGACCAATGGCCCTCTAAGGAAGGAGAAAAACCAAAAGACGGGTGGGAGAAGGTCGAGTAACACAACATTTTTATGGCACCTATAATCAAAGAGAATTGGGAAATAGAATTGATGCGGGAGGCGGGCAGAATCGCCGCCGGTGCCGTGGAGTTGATGAAGGAAATAGTTGTGCCAGGTATAACTACCAGGCAGGTTGATACAGAGGTTGAGAAGTTTATCAGGAGTAAGGGTGCTGTTCCCACTTTTAAGGGTTATAGGGGTTTCACGGCAAGTATCTGTGCCTCTATCAATGAGGAGGTAGTCCACGGCATACCGGGTGACAGGGTTCTCAAAGAGGGCGATATCATAGGGTTGGATGTCGGTGCAACATATAAAAACTACGTTGGTGATACCGCAGTAACACTACCAGTGGGAAAAATATCTGGGCAGGCGCAAAAACTTATAGATGTTACGAGGGATTCTCTCTCTGCCGCTATAGCAGTTATCGCTCCACAGGAGAAACTCTCCACAATATCCAGAACCATCCAGAACTATGTGGAGAGTAGAGGGTTCTCTGTCGTAAAGAAATTCGTTGGGCACGGTATAGGTAGCCAGATGCACGAGGACCCGCAGGTTCCGAATTATGTCATTGAGCCCGTCGAGAGTTTTGAGATGATATTGAAGCCGGGCATAGTCCTCGCCATTGAGCCGATGGTTAATGAAGGGACAGACGATGTCCGCACACTCAAGAACGGCTGGACTGTTGTTACGAGGGACGGCAAGCTCTCTGCACATTTCGAGCACACCGTCGCAGTAACGGATAGCGGTAATTGTGTATTAACGGTGCTATAATCTGCAATCTTAAAATCTTCTTAATTCTATCACATTTTCCTTGACTACCAAAGTGAGAATTTGTATCCTTATTCACCTTTTGTAGAGTGCGTGTCTCTTTCGCAAAATGGGAATAGTGTCGTTAGATAATGGCAAAAGAAGAGCCAATAAAGGTGGAGGCGATTGTCAAGGAGAAACTGCCTAACGCTATGTTTAGAGTGGAGCTCCAGAATGGACACCAGGTCCTCGCCCACGTTTCGGGGAAGATGAGGATGCACTTTATAAAGATATTGCCCGGCGACAAGGTGTTACTCGAGATGTCGCCTTATGATTTAACAAAGGGCAGAATAGTGTATAGAGAGAAGTAAATTATGAAGGTTAGACCATCAATTAGAAGGATGTGCGAAAAGTGCCAGATAATTAAACGTAGGGGCGTAGTCCGTGTTGTGTGCCCTAACACCAAACATAAGCAGAGGCAGGGTTAGCGAGGAAATGATATGCCGCGTGTAGCAGGTGTTGATATACCAGCAAATAAAAAGGTTCTGTATGCGCTTCCCTATATTTACGGTATAGGTAGAACTATGGCGGCTAAGATATTGAAAGATGCAAGCGTAGATGAAAATATGCGGGCGAAGAATCTTACTGATGAGCAGATAGGTAAGATAAATGCGATTATCGACAAGGGCTATCCTGTAGAGGGAATACTGAAGAGGATGGTAGCTGAGAACGTTAAGCGGCTGAAGGATATTGGTTCATATAGAGGAATGAGGCACAGAAGGGGCTTGCCCGTCCGAGGTCAGAGGACCCGCACGAACGCCCGCACGAGGAAAGGACCGAGAAAGACAGTCGCAGGCAAGAAGGAAGCCAAACAGCAAGGATAAAAATTATGTGGAAGATTTTAGGCGTAATCTTAATGTTATTATCAGTAGCATTTCTTGTTCTCCAAAACATTTATATAGAAGGTATTATAGGGAAAGTATTACTACTGATTGCTATTGTGTGTGCAGTTCTCGGATTCAGCTTGTTGATGTTCGGTAGATGGAAGGACTACAAGAATCTTAGGAGTAAGTCATAAAATGGCAGAAGAAAAAGCAAAAGAGGAAAAAGGTAAAGAGAAGGATCCTGCAGTAACAACAGATAAGGGGAAAGGTCAGAAGTCCGCACCGAAGGATACATCATCCTCGCAGGCAGTAGCTGGGGGTGGAGAAGGCGGAGCGGTAGAGACAAAGAAGGTAGAAAAAAAGAAGAAGGTAAAGCGGCTTGTTGTGAAGGCGGTCGCACACGTGAAGGCGTCTTTCAATAATACTATTATCACGATAACAGACCAGAATGGCGAGGTTCTCTGCTGGGCGTCAGCTGGCACTATAGGATATAAGGGCTCACGCAAAAGCACGCCATTTGCGGCACAGAAGGCGGCGGAGAGTGCCGCAGAGAAGGCACAAAGATATGGCGTTAGAGAAGTAGAGGTGAGGGTGAAAGGTCCCGGTTCAGGAAGGGAGTCAGCTATACGTGCCCTACAATCTGCGGGTTTAGAAGTAAAGGTGATAGAGGATGTAACACCGATGCCCCACAATGGTTGTCGTCCTCGCAAGAGGCGAAGGGTGTAATTTTTGGTTTAGGATTTGATTTATGGGTAGATACATAGAAGCGAAGTGCAGGGTGTGCAGACGTTTGGGCGAGAAGCTCTTTCT
>MHYJ01000127.1:0-1225 GCA_001828445.1 Planctomycetes bacterium RBG_16_43_13 | reverse complement strand
TGTGCGATGGAGAAGCGAGAGAAGGTACCTGGTCAGCACGGCGACAGGCGGGTGCGTTATACGGATTTTGGATTGCATATGAGGGAGGTGCAGAGGGCGAAGAAGATGTATGGTGTATTTGACAGGCAATTCACCCGATACTTTAGGGAAGCGAGTCGTAGCCCCGGTAATACGGGCGAATATTTTCTTACGCTTCTCGAGAGGCGGCTTGATAATATTATCTATAGATTGGGCTTTGCATCCTCGAGGTCGCACGCCCGTCAGCTCATAACGCACAAGCACATAACGGTAAATAATAAACGTGTTACCTCACCGTCCTTCTGGGGCAATGTAGGCGATGTAGTGAAACCCGCTAACAATGAGGTGAGTCGTAAGATTGTTACTGAGGCGCTAAAGTCAACAACCAAACCAGAGCTACCATCGTGGTTAAAACTGAAAGAGGACACGTTAGAGGGCACCGTAGTCCAATTACCTACAAGGGCAGAGATACAGGTACCTATAAATGAACAGTTGATAGTAGAATATATGTCTATATAAAAAGAATTGGAGGTATTTTTATGAGAGTTAGGTGGAAGGACTTCGAGTTACCAACGAGGGTTATCCTTGACGATGCTACTGCGACTCCTACTTACGGTAAGTTTATAGTTGAGCCGTTTGAGCAGGGCGTGGGTGTTACAGTAGGCAATAGTTTGAGAAGGATGTTGTATTCATCTATAGAGGGTTGTGCTGTTACATCTCTCAAGGTAAAGGGTGTTTCCCACGAGTTCTCTACAATTAAAGGTATAGTTGAAGATGTAACTGATATCGTGTTGAATCTGAAGCAACTTTTAGTAAAGTTGAATGGCGAAAATACAAAGAAGTTACGCCTTGAAGCAGATAAGAAGGGAGAAGTAAAGGCATCTAATATATTGCCCGAGAGTGGTGTAGAGATAGTAAATCCTGACTTACATATCTGTACGTCAACTGGTGATGTAGAGTTTAAGGCAGAGATAGAGGTAAGGCGTGGACGTCGTTATGTAACATCTGAAGAATATATAAATGAGAACCGTGAAATAGGGGTTATACCTGTTGATGCAAGTTTCTCACCGGTTAAACGGGTTCGTTACAAGGTAGAGAATACACGCGTTGGTAAGAGGACTAATTACGACAGGTTAATACTTGAAATATGGACAAATGGTATAGTAACACCAGAGTATGCTCTTGTGGAAGCATCTAAGATTCTACG
>MHYJ01000126.1:8751-9454 GCA_001828445.1 Planctomycetes bacterium RBG_16_43_13 | reverse complement strand
CATCTACTATCTGGGCACTCATCTGGTCGTGGATTCTGATGATTATATATATAGGTTTTAGGTTCCATTCGTGGGTTTTCGGTCTGGCGGCGGTAATAGCACTTATTCATGATGCTATTATATCTATCGGGGCTGTGGCATTTTGTGGACTTTTCCTGCCGGAGAGATTAGGGCTTAACTTTGAGTTGAACCTGCCGTCTGTAGCAGCTATATTGACCGTTATGGGTTATTCTGTCAATGACACAATAGTCGTTTTCGATAGGATACGTGAGAATTTAGGGCTTATGAAGAGGGAGACGTTCCCCGAGATAATAAATAAGAGCGTGAATCAGACCCTGTCACGAACCGTTTTAACTTCATTTGCAACATGGATAAGCGTTGCGTTACTATATTTTGTCAGTATGAGGGCAAGTAGTAGCATAGAAAACCTTGCATTCCCATTACTCGTTGGTATCATAATTGGTACATATTCGTCGATATATATAGCAAGCCCGATTCTGATAGAATGGTATAAGGGGCGAAAGCCGGAGATAGCAGGGTAAAGGAGTTGGAGAGCAAGGTGTATCTGCTCTGGGAACTCCGTGAAAGGAGGTGGAAGTAGGGAAAGAACGAGAGAGGGGAGGAAGGTTGTAGTAAAAAAATTAACAGCTTGAGGTTAGAGGGGTATTTTTATAATCTATTTTTTGAAAGGAAGTGAAGTTAT
>MHYJ01000126.1:5229-8539 GCA_001828445.1 Planctomycetes bacterium RBG_16_43_13 | reverse complement strand
CTGGTGGTTCTGCAGTAGGGACAGGTCCTGATTTTGGAATACCTAAAGTTGATACTCTTACTACAAATCCACCGCCTGGTAATATGGATAATCCTTCAACCCAGAAGCCCTCGGGCAATCTATCTGGGGCAGGCACTACTGGAGGGTCAGCTTTCGATACTCCACGTGGCACAGGTGGTAGTGGTTTTGAGGAGCTTGGTAGCAAAGTTGGTGGTAGCATATTCACAGTAAAAGAAGGCGATTCTCTCTGGACAATCGCCCAACAGGTCTATAGCGGCAAGGGGCATTGGTACACAAAGATAGTAGATGCAAACCACGATAAACTACCGCAGGGTGAGAAGACCATTCTCCATAAAGGTCTGCTCCTAACTATACCCGAAGCGACTATTACGCCTCAAAAGACGACTAAACCGTCAAATAGAGGAGGTAGCACTCCTAACCTTGGTAGCGAAAATGCAGGTTTTGGAGGTAGTGATTTTGGTGGCGGTAGCACATACACAGTAAAAGAAGGTGATTCTCTCTGGACAATCGCCCAGAAGGTTTATAACGGCAAGGGACATTGGTATATGAAGATAGTATCTGCTAATTCTGATAAGCTTCCGCAGGGTGATAAGACAACGTTGCATAAGGGAATGATTCTGAGCATACCGTCAGCCAATACATCCAAGAGTAACGGTTCTCCAAGATAAGATTTCAGATATTTAGAAGCCAGTGGGTGGCGTGAGTTATCCACTGGCTGTTTTTCTATCACTTCCGCCCCGATGTGCCTTGCGTTCTATATCCTCTTTCTCTTTGTCTATCTTCTTGTTTAATGCCTCTATCTCACAGCAGATATTGTATATCTCCTCATTATAGCCATCTACCATATCCTGTAGCTTGAGGTAGCGGACTATCAGTATCTCCTTCTCTTTCTCTAACTCCTTTATTCTGCTTGCCATATATTTTAGTTATATTATACAGTGATTTCTAACGAGGTCAACTTTATTGTTGAGTTATTCATATCTTGCTGATATTGTATTATCGCTTATTTAGGGCAATTTGCCGCTAAATTAAGGGTTTTATAACTTTTTAAGGAGGTTCAGCAAATGACAACCATTGTTCTATCTGTATTGACAGTTCTACTCTTACTATGTGTGTTCTATCAGTCCCTTGCAGAAATCGCCTTCTTTAGCATTAGCAGGTTACGGTTGGACTATCTGGCACGGCAGGGTGATAAGCGTGCCCTTGTAGTGCAGAATATATTAAAGAAACCCCAGACGCTCTTATCTGCGGTTATGATAAGTAACACCGTAGCCCATACCGTAGCACCAATCATTGCGGCTGTAGTGTTTGTTAGCTTCTTAGATGCTGAGATTGGCTATACCATTGCATCAGTGGTTATGACACTGATAATACTCATTCCCTGTGAAATAGTTCCTAAAGTTTTGGCGAGCCATTATCCTGAGAAGGTTGCCTTCGCTATAGCAGAGCCGACAAAGATAATGATATATACATTGAAACCGTTTATATGGCTTACAAAGAATATCAGCAATATATTCTTTCGTGCTGTAGGTATAAAGATAAAACCAAGAGACCTAACAATCTCCAGAGAAGAGCTCCGCCATATGGTAAAATTGAGCGGTGAGGCAGGGCATATACACGTAGATGAGCATAAACTCCTACGCGCCATCTTTGCATTTAACGACAAGCTCGTATCAGACGTTATGATACCGCGGGATAAAATGATTGCAGTTGATATAAAGAAAAGCCAGCAGGAGATGGTAGAGTTTATAAACAATCAGGGATATACACGGATACCCGTCTACGAGGGCAATGTAGATAATATAAAAGGTGTCATACACGCAAAGGACGTCCTGAACGCCCTACTATATAAAGAGCTAATTATATTTCAGGACTTGATACGCGAGCCGTATTATATATCGAAAGAGCAGAAGATATCAGAGGTATTGAAGATGTTTCAACAGGATAAATTGCATATAGCGGTTGTGAAGGATGAAAGCGGTAAGACCGCAGGAGTAATTACTATGGAGGATATACTCGAGGAAATAGTCGGCGAGATAGAGGATGAGTTTGATGTGTATTAGCGTTTAATAATCCCCAAACTCTTCTAATTCTGCGTCCAGCAATTTCTTATAGCGTTTGAACTTATCATCAAAGAGAAGCTTTTTATTTACGTTCTTTTGTGCAATTTCCATTGCGGACTTTAGGTTGATTACCACATTTATATTTGCGTCTTCTTTCCCACCGCTTGTGTGCGTCTTCCACACCTTTGCTTTTTCAACGAAGCCGGCTATCTTGCGTAGGTCGAGTAATCGCTCTATCAAAGTATTACCACTTTTACTTGTGCCTAAAAAGTAGTTGTATAATGCCTCACTAAAATAACCGATTGCCCTCTCTTTAGATATATTCTTTAGCCCGCTATCTTTTTCCTTGATGTTGAATATGGCATCTTTTCCTTGTTTCATCAACGCATCACCCTTAATTATGCCGATTAGGGTCTCATCACCCACATATTTTTTAGCTGTATCGATAATCTCCATACCATTTACAATATACTCTTCTGTCTTATCGAAATTCTCCTCCTCTAAATACGCCCGTGCTATGATGGAGATTGCGGTTATTTTTTCATCGGCGTCCAAATTTCCTGTATGTAGGGCATCTATTAGCTGTTCCTTAGCACTTGCAAACAAATCCTTTACCTTCTCTGATTGTGTGATATATCCTTTCTGATAGATGATTAGGTCCACTGCATCAGTATAGGTCTGCCTGCCCGCCCTAAGCTGTCTTGATGTGCAGGAGATGAGCGAGATATACAAAGTAAATAGCAGACAATAAGCAATAGCTCTCTTAATCATATATTACCCCCTTAATTAAAATACTCTTTCTATTATATCACTTCTTACTCTTTTCATCAACTTAATATAATAATAAACATTGTGATAGGAGAGAAGAGTTATTCCAAGAATCTCCTCCGACATAAAGAGATGGCGGATATATGCTCTGGAAAAATTCTTGCAGGCATAGCAATCACACCCCTCGCTCAATGGCTTCTCGTCAAGTTTGTAGCGGACATTCTTTATCTTGATTATGTCGTCCAATGTTGAGCTCTCCACGCCGTTAAAAGCCCAGCCGTTTCGCCCCAACCTTGTCGGCAGGATACAGTCGAACATATCTACCCCTGATTTGACCGCCTCAACTATATCGGACGGCTTCCCCATTCCCATCAGATAGCGTGGTCTATCCTCAGGCAGGAGCGACGTCGTCAATTTTACCATATCTGTAGTTGCTGATTTTGGTTCCTTCAAGCTCA
>MHYJ01000126.1:4944-5143 GCA_001828445.1 Planctomycetes bacterium RBG_16_43_13 | reverse complement strand
CCCTGAAGTATCGGGAAGAAGAGTTGGCTTAACCCTGACGAACTTTTAACTTTGAACTCTAAACTTCTCTTTAGCCAGAGTGTCGTCCTCTCTACGGCGACCTTTGCCTCTTTTTCGTTAGATGGATATGCTACCGGCTGGTCGAGCGGGACGAATATATCCGAGCCGAGATGGCTCTGTATCTCCATAACCTTTTCTG
>MHYJ01000126.1:0-4902 GCA_001828445.1 Planctomycetes bacterium RBG_16_43_13 | reverse complement strand
AAATTTTTAATAGCTTTGCGAGGGAAAATATCTGATAGCCGCCGCTATCAGTGAGGATTGGTTTGTCCCAACTCATAAATTTATGCAGTCCACCGAGTTTGGAGATGGTGTCTTCGCCGGGGCGGAGCGTTAGGTGGTATGCGTTTGCTAATATTATCTCTGCACCAATCTCTTTGAGTTGTAGAGGGGATAGGGTTTTCACTGTTGCCTTCGTCCCGACGGGCATAAAGCAAGGTGTGTGGATGACGCCGTGTGGGGTGGTGAGTTCTCCGACGCGGGCTTTCGTGTTTTTACCTTTAGCTATGATCTTGAATAGTGGTGACATTTCTGGAGAGGATACAGGTTAGCTGGCGATGTTTCAAGCTCAAAGTGGCTATATTTAGTTGCTTATTTCTACACGAGCGGTGAATATCATTTCTGCGTCTTCTTTGGCTACGTAACTCTCAAGTATTGCTGTCAAGCTTGGCTGGAGTTTAGCGTTATACTTCTCTGCACCATTTACCTCTACTTTTATTGGTTTATTGAAATCTACGAGTTTATCGTTGAGAAAGAGCGTAAACTTAGAGACGCTCTTTGTTTTTATTATTACGTTGACTTTATCCTTTATTTCTGCTTCTATCCTCATTCCTTGTGTCAGTTCATCTATCTTTAACCAATAGAAGTGTTTCTTATTCTTGGATACCGGTTCCCAGATGACGTGCTTGGGAAGTGGATTCCTACTAAACTTTTTTAGCCACTGTAGTCCCTCCAGTCGAACATCTTTTGGAACATCGTGTCCTTTTCCGGCAATCTCCTTGTAGAGGAGTTTATATCCATCAGGATATTGTTTTTGCATTTCCTCAAGTTTCTCTTTCGCCTTTCGACAGTAGTCGAGGCGCTTAAAGTGAGTGTCCTTCTCACCTATGTATATTGCTATTGGTGTGTTAAGCAGATTTGGCAAACTAATAGGATTTGAGTATCCACCAGAGTTGACGAAAAGGGCAGCGAAGTGGTCTGCCTCTACAGTTCCTATACTATATACTCCCCAGGCACCCATGGAATCGCCTTCTAAATATATACTGTTTGTATCTATTGGATACGTTCGTTTCAGTTCGTCTATCATAGCTATGACTGACTCTATACCGCTCTCCAAATTCCAGCCCAGTGAACTACTATCATCCCATACTCGTGGGACTGCTAAGAGGGTGAAGGTGTCATTTTTCCAGAGTTGCTGCATTATCTTCCACTGACCATTATTAGCACTTTTGTCAGCACCGCCACCGTGGAGTGCTACCAGCAGAGATAGCTTCTTCCCACTTGTATCGCCGATAAGTGCATACTTTATAGGATATTTCGGGTGATGGAGGTTCCCATCTTTCTTGTCGTGTTTAGATTTCTTATCTATTGCCTTAGCTATCGTCTTAATCCAGCCAGCAATCTCGTTACTGTAGATAGTATCAAATACCTTTATCTGCTCTAGTAATGTTATTCTCTCACTCTCACCACCAGTAATGTAACGTTCCACTAAGGTTGTGAGTTCCTTTTTAGCATCCTTGCCTTGTTGTGGGTAGGATGGGATTATAACTATTAGCAATATTATTACGGTTATGAGGAGGTATATTATTTTATGGGTTCTCACGATATTGGTAGATGGCATTAGGTTATTTAGTTCATCTACTTTCCTTTATGGATGTATGTGCCTTTACTATCTTCTGAGAGTCCCTTCATAAGGTCGTTTGGCTTAGGTCCTATATCCACACAATTTATTTTGATTTTAAGATCCTTGTTCATCTCCTTTATCTTTTCCCTCAGTTCTTTAGGTTTTGTAATCTCTCCTGCAGTAGGGTTGCCATCTGATAATAGATAAATAGTATCTGCTCCTATTGCCTCTGTGGTCTTACTACCAGGTGTGTGAACTGGCTTTAAGCCCATTGTCTCTGCATCCTCTTTCTTTATGTGCGTTTCGAATGCCTTTTTTAATGCGTCGTATAAAGCAGTGCCACCACCTACTGGGAGGTCTTGTACCCATTTCACCGCTTCTTCTTTGTTCTCCTTGGTTGCCCTTAGCATCTCGCTTTTCCAGACACTTATTTCTTGATGGAAGACAACTATATTGAACGCAACGTTTTCGGAGACGCTATTTATTACGCTTATCAGTTCTCTTTTGGCTACCGCAAGCTTGCTATTATTGCCTTCTTTTATAGATGGTAGGTTTGGCTTTGCACCTGGTTTAGAAAGTGAGCCAAGGTCAGGTCGATTGACCGTAGGCATAGCTAAACCACCATCTGGTGCAGCAAGCATACTACCAGATACATCAATAACGAATATAAAGCGATTTGAGGTAACCTTTATGTCGTAGAATGTTGTCTCTGTCTGTGCCGCCTTCTTTTCTCCTTCTGTAGGTGTTTCCTTTTTAGGGGCATTATTATCCTGAGGATGAGCTACGCCTGTCAATATGACAAAAACGCCCAGCAATAGCAGAAATGACTTTTTCATAAATTCTTCCTTTCAAAAGTATCTATATACACAAATAATACGTAATTTATTGAAAAATGTTTGTAGTTATCATACTGTTTTTTTGTGTAATATATCAAAAACTCTCAGTTGAGTTACTTCTTATTTATGTATTCCTTCGCCCACTTTAGTTCGTCTGCTTTAAACTCATCCCATCTTTTCTTAGTTGCCTTTTCTACGGCATCCTTATGCGAGGTTTTCTCTAACAATAGACCAACGAATTCTTTTACCTTTCCCTCCTTAAATGTTTCTTTAAGATATGTGAAAAATAGCCATCCTCTCAATCTCATATAAGAAGGCGCACCTTTTGCGGAATCTAGGTCACTATTTGCTACTTGTTCAAGCACCTTAAGCTCTTTGGTAAGAGGTTTGTCATATGCTGCAAAATCAGCCATTCCTTCTATCAACCACTCGGGCCATTTACGTGTTAAATCCTCCCCTTGCGAACTCTGCTGGAGGCAGTGGATTAGCTCATGTATTACAACTATATCAACTATTCCACCTAAATCTACATCCTTTGCTTGAGGAACACTCTTTATAAGAGCTGGCACGGACATCCATAACTCGCCACCCCTGCCTCTTACGCTACCCATTCCCCTTCGTGGATATGTATTATTTGCTTTCAACGTAACTGTAATAGGTAACCCATCTTTATGATGTATTCCGAGCTGTTCATCTATGCGCTTAAAATATCCTTTCCAAATATCTTTATCTTCCAGCCGTTCTATGACTTGCTTCCAATTATCGTCCTTTTCCGCTTGCTGACGTGCTTCATTCTCTACTATTACTTTTATTTTATTAACCGATGGGTTATAATCCTTTTTTTCTACCTTATAGGCAAAGCAGAAAGAGGCAATGGCGAGTGTGTAGATTATCAGACAAACAATAGCATCAATTGTCTTTCTCATAGTCATATTTTCCGCTATTTTATTATTTCCCCTTCTTTTTATCTACCTTCGTTACCTCTTCATCCCACCATTTCCAGATTTCTTTTATTACTGCTTCTCCAAATTTATGCCCCATACCGGGAATCTCTATAATTTTTGTGTTACTATAACCATTATCCTTAAGGTCTGTCTGTAATCGTTTGGCACCTGCTATAATGTTGGACAAGTCCTTTTCACCATATACAACCAGAACATGTCTGTTATTGTTCCCACCCCCGATAGCGTTACCTACGGACTTACCATAATTTATACTACAAGCTGCCATAGCTGTAAAGGTATCGGGATATTTATTGAAACAGCTAACCACAGCATAACCACCGCCAGAAAAGCCCATTGCAAGGATATGCTTTTTGTCTATGTTATACATTTTTGATAAATTGTCTATGGTGTTTTTGGCTGCAGTAGCCACGACGGGTGCGTCGCTAACCGTCTTACCGGCATTTCCTTTACTACATCCCGGTGAGGTAGGGCAGACAATAATCCAATTCTTCTCAGGTTCGGGCTTTGGTTCTTTTTCCTGTTCTCCTTTATTTTCGCCATCTTTAGCACCTTCCTCTGCTTTCTTTTCTTCTCTGATGTATCGCATCATCAGGTCGCGGAGTTGTTTACCGGAGCCACCGGCTCCGTGGTTACCTACGAATACAGCATATTTTTCTTTGGGATTATAGTCCTTCGGCACATAGTAGTAGAGCATTATCTTGGTTGAGGCATCCTCTTCCTCAAATGCACCTGTGCGGGGCTCATCTGCCTTTTTGTTATCTTGGGCAATAGTAGTTATGACGCTGAGTAAGATAAAATTGGCTATGATAGCAGACCTTAGAATATTGCTCATTGTGTATTCGGCTTTATTTCGTCTCCTTAGCTACTTTATATTCGCCCTTGCTATCGCTTGAGAGATTCTTCATAAGGGCATTGTCTTTTCCAATAGCTATTGTGTTTATTTTTATTTTAAGATCTTTATTCATCTTTTTCATTTCTTCTCTTATTTTATCTGGTTCTTTTATCTTACCACCGCTTGGGTCGCCATCGGAGAGAAGGTAGATTGCGTCGGCGAATGCGGCTGTGGTCTTCGCACCACTTGCAGTAGTAGTGGTCGTGGGCTTGATGCCAAGCGCCTCTGCATCCTCTTTCTTTACCTGTAATTCGAATGCCTTCTCAAGTGCATCATATAAAAATGTGCCACCACCGACTTTTAGTTCCTCTACCCATTTGACTGCCTCTTCCTTGTTTTCTTTTGTTGCCCTCACAATCTCATCTTTCCATACTGTAACCGTCTGGTGGAAGACCACCATATTGAATACAGCGTCATCCGAGAGTGCCTCTATAACGCCTTTTAGTTCCTTCTTAGCTAATGCTAACCTACTATCTGGTCCCTCTTTGATGCTACCGCCACCACCCCATGCTCCTCCTCCCCCGAACCCACCGCCGAAACCCTTACTACCTTCTTTTGCGGACTGTAGCA
>MHYJ01000125.1 GCA_001828445.1 Planctomycetes bacterium RBG_16_43_13 | reverse complement strand
TTGTAGTGTGTTCAGTATGGTTTGTAATACTATATAGTAAAAATGTCTTGCCTACCAACTCATTTTCAGCTATTATCAAATAATTGTTGCAATACCTACGTATAGTTGTTAGATGTGGGTTATGTAATTTGATGCTTACTTTAGGAGGTGCAAGCCATATGAGTAAAAAGTATATCATCCCGCTTATGTTAGTTATCTTCACATCAGGGCTGGTATCCCTTATGGCTCAGGATGATTTCACAAAAGAGGATGCAACCAAGCTCTTTGAGAAATCTCAAGGGCTATTCAAGGAAAAGAAGTATGAAGAGGCAATCACCGGTTATAAAAAGATATACGAACACTTTCCAAAAACTAAGATGGGTGCCAATGTCGCCTACAATATTGCCTGCGGTTATGGTTTGCTCAACAAAAATTCCGATGCACTTGAATGGCTGGAGAAGGCAATTGATTCCGGCTTCACCACATCAGCACTTATACGACAGGATGAAGACCTTGCCAACGTCCGCAAGGAAGCTAAATTCGCTAAACTACTCGAAAAAATAGAGAGCCCTATGGCAGAAGATGGTTTCGACATTGAGGGTGGTGGTAAGGCATCTGACTTCGAAGTTGACGATATCTATGGCAAGACACATAAACTTTCTGACTATAAGGGCAAGGTTTTTATTATTCAACATATGCACCCCGGCTGCGATATCTGCAACAAACTAATCCTCGATACTATGGAGTTGAGAGAAAAATATGGCAAGGAGAACCTTAAGGCAATATTATTCTCATTCGATGGCACATTTAATGATGACAGCGACCGTGTGAAGAAACGCGATCTAATAAAGAATTTGGTAGAAAACCGCAAACCTACCATAGCAGGTCAATACATCCCCAAGATGGACTACGATGCCTACTTCGTATGGAGTTATAAGACATACGTTCCACAACTTGGTTCTTTAAGATTTAAGGAAGAGCCAATATTGACCTGCATAATCGATAAAGACGGCAACTTCGTTTATCGCAAAACCCAGAGGGCAGCAAGTAAGGAAAAGATGGACAAATACCTCTCAAAAATGCTAACACCTGTACAAGGGAAATAACGATATTAACTACAGGCGATACCTCTAACAAATCTAAAAAGATGGGAACATCAATACATCGCATAAATATCCACTTGACATAAATATCATCTCCATAATATAATCCCACCAGTATATGAAAAAGCACGGGGACACCAACGACAACTGGCTCTACAACATAGACGACAGCGACGACGCCGATTGGTGGAAACCAAAATACGACAGCAAGAGAAAATTCTACGAGAACTACGTCGAGAAACACTGGAACGTCCTGCCCGACGAGTTCTTCGAGGGAATGTACGACGATGATGAATTCGAGGACGACTTTGTAGAACCCGACTACAATAGAGAACTCGGCAAAAAGGACTGCTACTATTGCGAGACGTATGGTGAGAGCGCCGGTGAGGGCTATTACTACCATATAGTTGACCACACAGACAGGGACTGGCGTAAAATAAAAAAAGAAGGACACAAAAGGTGGGATAAGCTCGGCGAAGACCTGCAAACAAGGGCAAACGGCTACGAACTCTTCTCAATAGCTTATATTGAGGCACTCACCAAAGGATATAATCCACCAATGGATAAACTCCTCAGCGACCCGCAAACCGCCCTCAAAAAGGGATTCATTAAGCCGTCTCAATTCCCCAAAAACCGTAAAGAACACGAAGAGAGTGAACGAAAATTCAATAACGTCTGGCGTCGCCTAAAACCAAATGAGAAATCCATCTGGCTCCAGTTCGATAATCGGCTCTACGTTACCGTCAATCGCAACAACCTCAGCGAACACGAAGAGGACAAAATTCTCCGCTCAAAAGGCAGACGAGACGCCGCCAAGACATTCTATAAATGTGTCTACTTCGACGCATTATCGAAAAAAATCCCATTCCCCAAAACACCGAAAGAGGCACTCGAGCAGGACTGCCTCGAATTCCTCCTCTATCCATATAAAAATGGGAAATATCCCCCGCACATCAAGGAATTAATAGAATGGATAAAGGAATATGGGGGATAGTAGCTATGCGAAAAGAGAAACTTTGATATGCCAAAAAGAGACCACGACGACGGGAAACGAAAGAAACGTATCCGCAAGTTCACCAGCCCCGCCGAGCAGGAGTCCCGCACTCTTAACGAAATTATAAATAAACATTTCTCCAACGTCATAGAGGCGGATAAAGACCTCACTAACTACTGGGGCGCCGCCTCCGCAGAACTATCCTCAGACGCATATATGATTGCTCGTTCCTCAGTCGTCCACTACGTCGGTAACCCAGTCGCACAAGACCACAGACAGAAAACAAAATATACAGCCCAGACGCTCTTCAATAGATGCAATCAAGCCGCATACTATGCCGGCTGGGAGGACGAGGTGCCATTCGAACTACCTCCCTGGCCCATACCAGAAACCGTCGCACCACCCTGGATAGACATCCTCTACAAAGGCGGCGTAGGCCATTCAGAACTCGGCACATTTAACTACGAGGAGCCGCCACCTAAAGAGACCGTTAAGAAAACCATCAGACCTAATGACAAACTTATCAACGTCCCTCCCTACGAGGATGTTACCACCAAACTCCCCCGGGGCATCGCCGTCATCAGAGGACTGACGAAGGTCGCCACTAAGACCTGCATCAACCGCGGCATCATCTGGTCTTGGTTCAACGGCAGAGGTCCGTGGGAGGGTAAAGAGCGCGACAAAATCAGGAAACTCCTCCCCTCATACCGCAATACAAACTTAGGCAGGATTATGCCCCACATCATCGGCTGGGTGGCGATACCTGAGGATGGGCTGAGGATTTTCGAATACCGTTTTGACGCCATCCGCGGCGGCGTAGCATACGGAAATAAAATGGTAAAAATCGCCGACCTCGGTCCCGGCATACTGCACGTAACCCTCCAGCCCGTCCGCAGACAGAAGGGAATACCTGCTGATACACCCAACCTCCCGAAATTCTTCCAGAAATTCATACCCGGCAAACACGCCCCGCTCCCGTCGAACTGGTTCGCCAATCCCCCCTGGGTCGGCATAAATAAAGACCCCGAAAAGACACGAGAAGAAACTAAAAAGAAAATGGACGAACTGAGAAAGAGGAGGAAGAAATTGTCTTAAAAGTTTATCCGCCCCCCTTCCCTCTTTTTTAGTCAACGAAATTCCCTTGACATCTACAGCCAAGAGGGTGTAGCATATCCCTATGAAAACATTTCGACTCTATCTAATGCTTACAATAACCCTGCTTGCTCTATCCCCTTTTACTATTCCCTCAGAGGCATATCAGGATAAGAAACAATCAAAATTTGATGAAGCATACCAACAGGCAAATAAACTCTATGATGAGCAAAAATACAAAGATGCGGCGGAATTCTATAAGAAGGCATCCACCTCATCAGGAGCAAAGGACGAGGATAAGGCAGCCGCCCTCTACAGATTGTCATGTTGCTATGCACTCCTAAATGATAAGACGAAGGCGATTGATTCCCTGAAACAGGCGGTCAGTAAGGGCTTCAAGGACGCAGACCAGATAAGTAGTGAGAAGGCATTCGACACTATCAAAGAAGACGAGACGTTTAAGAAGATTCTAAAAGGCATCACCCCTCCCCCATCTGCCAAAGCCAAGACACCCACCGTTAAAAAGATAGGTGCGATTAATAAATCCCCCGGAGGCGGGGCGTGGGATGGCGCCTACGAACTCCAGACCGACCACTTCACTATACACATTGATGTCCCAGAAGAGGACGGGATAAAGGCGGCTCAAAACTTAGAGTATCTTTTAGATACGATGTGTAAGGTATTAAATATGGATAAAAGCAAATGGACCGAAAGAAAACCCTGCTACCTCTTCAAGGATATAAAGAAATTCCAACAGGTCAGGAATAGTGTGGGCGGTCCCGGAATGGCTGTTCACGGGTGGGCGGACTCAAGCGGAAAACTATATTGCTACGTTAACGGGCGCGGCTATGCAGGTCTCTACTGGACGTATCTACACGAGGGATGCCATCTGATACTAAACGTTCTTCTCGGTGATAACACACCCAAGAACTCTGCTGACTACTGGGTAGTAGAGGGCATCGCCTGTTATATGGGCTCACTAAAAAATAAAGGAGACGGGACATTCACCTTCGGAAAGGAAAACCACTCAATGCTGAAAAAAACATACGAGAATAAGAAAGAACAGGTAGCAGAGATGATATCGTGGAACGAGGCAAAGTTCTACGGCAAACCCGACAGAGGCAACTACTATGTCGTCGGCTACGGCGTATGCCACTACCTCTTCAACGTAGAGAGCGGAAGATATAAAAACCGCTTCGGCGAATACATAAAGACCATCTACCAGGGCGGGGGCAGTGCAGGGGTATTCGAAAAGACAATCGGCATATCGCCAAAAGACATACAGGAGAAACTGAAGGGATATATAAAGGAACTGAAATAAGCGAGAGGTGATACTCCACCACTGACAAATCGCAAAATCTATTGATATACTCCGTCACTTAGTCAAACTTAAACCACTTCCGCTCATCGCTCTCGTAACAGTACATAGTCATAAGACCTGCAGGGTCAATAAAGTTAAAGGAAAATCCATCCTCTCCACCTAAATAGAACTTTCCAGACCTCGTCAGCAGTCGAGGTAACGGCTTGCCTTTATCTATGAATGCGTCTATACTATCGGGATAAATACCATGTGCCTCCCTGTATTTGTCTATAAGTGGGACGAGCGACTCGCACAGCTCCTGTGCTTCCCGCACATCCGCTCTATAAACTGCTCCGCCCAGAGGAAGTGATATCAACTGTAGCAATACCACAACAACACCAAGCAAGGCAGATGTTGCTATCTTAGATAGCTCCTTTCCTAATCTCCCCCGCAAAAGAGAAAAATATATCACAGAAAAAAGCAATAAAGGTCCACCAATATATATACATACACCTATTACCAAAACGAAATGAATGAAACTACCACGTCCAAGGAATACCTCAACTACGGCAAGTGCCAAGCCAATAGCAACCGCCAGCAACGAATACCAGAGAAGACCTCTCTTCATCTATACTACCTTCCCATTATTGTCCTATCTTATAACCCGCCACTGACACTTACAAGCACAAACAACATAGAACCTCTCTTTTCCTTTGACACATACATCCTCTTACAATATAGTGAACAATATAAAATAACTCTATGTCCTCGAGTATCCGCATTTATGACCTCGCTATCGTAGGTGGTGGATTTGCGGGCTTGGCTTGTGCGTATTCATCCGCCGCTCGCGGTGTGAGGACCGTAGTTCTGGAGAAAAAATCGCAAGTAGGTGCATCACCTCATACAACAGGATTATTAGTCAAGGAGGTAGCAGATGATTGGGAAATCCCGCTACATCTGACTCGCAAAATCCGTGGCGTGAGGGTTTATTCTCCCTCACTCAAATACATAGACCTAACCTCGCCCGGCTATTACTTCCTCGCCACAGATACGAGCGGTCTCATACGTTGGTTCGCCTCTAAGGCAAACTCTGCAGGTGCAGAGGTTATTACAGATGCAGAATTTCGCAAAGCTTATCGTAAAGGCAATCAAATTATGGTGGAGTCACCCTCCATCGAGTGCAAGTTC
>MHYJ01000124.1:4469-4783 GCA_001828445.1 Planctomycetes bacterium RBG_16_43_13 | reverse complement strand
GGCGGCGAGCTATCAGGGCATTATTATTTTAAGGAAAATTATTTCTGCGATTCCGCATTAGTTGCATTTGCTAAGGTTATTAGTTATCTCTCTGTGGATGATAGGAAAATGTCAGAGATAATTGCTCCTCTGAAGCGATATTATGCAACCGGTGAAATTAATTTTCCTTCGGATGATAAGGATGGCACTATAAAACGCATTAGTGATACTTTCTCAGATGGGAGGCAGGATATGTTAGATGGAATAACTGTAGAATTTGATAACTGGTGGTTCAACCTTCGCAAGTCGAACACAGAACCGCTTCTCCGACTGAA
>MHYJ01000124.1:3364-4454 GCA_001828445.1 Planctomycetes bacterium RBG_16_43_13 | reverse complement strand
GTCCAAGGTATTAGACGAAGCGAAAAAGAAACTGTTCAATATATTAGGTGAGCCAGTATGAGAATAATATTAGTCCTTCTTATATTCTGCACTTGCATAGTTGGATGTGAAAAGACAGACACCACTACAAATAATAATGAGATCTCTCAAAAAGAGAATAATATATGTGAAAAGTGTGGACTCGAGAAGGGAGAACACCACATTTGTAATAAAACCACATACTGTCCGACTTGTAAAAGGGATGTTGGCAAAGACCATATCTGCGGCAAGACACATTTCTGCGAAAAATGTCAGAAAGATGCCGCTGAGGGGCACGAGTGCGGCAAAACACATATATGCAAATCCTTCCAGTGTATAAATAATGTAGTTCTATACGAAGTTGCTGAGAATCATTACTGTGGTTTTACAACATACTGCCGTAGTTGCAAGGTAGATGCTGGCGATGGCCACATCTGTGGTTTAACATATTTCTGCCCTCGCTGTAAAAAAGAGGTTGGCGCCGAACATATTTGCGGCAGTTCTGAGTTTTGCACCGTGTGTAATAAAGAATGTTCTGTTTCAGAGCATAAATGTGGCTCTACAGCATTCTGCAGTAAATGTGAGAAGGAAATGCCTATTGAACATAAACATTAAATATGGCATAGCCCCTTAAAAAAGCATTGATATTTTTTCGCCGACTGCTATAATTACTAAACTATGTCTGACTCACAGATATATAAAAGTGGCGCCGGCTTCAGCATTATAATAGATAATGTGAATGCTAAAGACATTGCATCCATTTCTGATGAGTTTAGTAAGGCATTCTCCCTTGAGCCGTCTATAGCCGTTGATATTATAAAAAGTGCTCCCGTAGTATTTCTAACTGATGTAAATAAGCAGGAGCTAAAAGCCCTCACGCATAAACTCGTAGAGTTATCGGAGAAGGGAATGGAGTTTAGAATAACTGCTCGTTCTACTGACAAAATCCCTCAGGTAAAATGGCACATAAGACCTCAGTTTGCGATTGGCGCGCCCCAGGAGACAGGCGGTATTACAATAAAGTGGAATAATAATGTCTTTACCTGTCCTAATTGCGGTGAGGCATTTCTAT
>MHYJ01000124.1:0-3203 GCA_001828445.1 Planctomycetes bacterium RBG_16_43_13 | reverse complement strand
CTACCTTACAAGAGGGTAATATTCCTACTCTCGAGACAGCAGATGCATCAGGTGGTGAAGAGCCGGTAGCAGAGTTTGAGACGGTTACAGATGATGACGATTCTCTGTCGCTTGAACCATCAGATGATGAAGTGGTGGTAGAGATATCAGACGAGCCGTTAGAGATTGTTGATGAGGCAGGGGCATCTCCTGCAGATGGGGCTGAAACAGATAATGGAGTATATAATGTATTCCTATCCAAAGTAACAGATGATAAAAAGAAACGAGAAGCGGCAAAAATCATATCAGAGATAAAGGGTATAACATTTTCAGAGGCACTGGCACTTACAGGTCGCTCACTTATACCGCTATTGAAAGAGGTTCCGAAGACGGAGGCGACCGCCGCCCTTGCAAAATTCGAGAAGATAAATATATTCGGCAGGATGACGAAGTTATAATCCCTTTGCTAAAAGAGCCAGGGATGGGATTTGAACCCACAACCGCCGCTTTACGAAAGCGGTGCTCTGCCGTTGAGCTACCCTGGCGAACTTATCCTCAAGATAATAAGCCCCTCAACATTTTAAGTCAAGCAACTTTTTTCCCTTGACTATTGAGCTGTGAAATCTATACTTACCCCGTATAAATTTGGAGGTAAATTATGAAGAACATTCTTGCGCTAACAGTAATGTTTTTCCTACTGCTTAGCTGTAGAGGAAAGGAGACGCGTATGCCGGAAGAAATGCCCAAGCACGAGCAGAAACAGAAAGAGCAACCGAAACCGCCCGCACCGTTAGAAGTAACCACGTCTTCAGGATTGAAATATATAGACCTCGTAGAGGGGAAGGGTGCATCTCCTAAGAAAGGCAATACAGCCGTTGTTCACTACACCGGCTGGCTCGAAAATGAGAAGAAGTTCGATAGCTCTGTTGACCGCGGCAAGCCGTTCCAATTCGTGCTCGGCGTAGGACAGGTTATAAAGGGTTGGGATGAGGGAGTCGCATCTATGAAGGTAGGCGGGAAACGCAAACTCATAATCCCTTCTCAGTTGGGCTACGGCGCAAGAGGCGCTGGCGGTGCAATACCTCCCAACGCAACCCTGATATTTGAGGTGGAGCTACTGCAGATTAAGTAGGCGAACTGTTTTGTTCCGTCTCATACCTCTCAAACCCTCTCTTCGTATTTTTGGCGATGTCCACTGCCTGTGCTAATTGCATATTCCGCCTGACATCTGGAAATCTGAAGTGCTGGGCGAATTGTATAATCGACCGCCCCTGTAGTATGACCGTGTATCGCCTGAAATATCTCCCTCTGCGGTATTTCCACTCACGTGTCTTGATACTGCCATTCTTAACCCCCAACTTTCTCTGTGCCCGTATCAGATACTCCGCTATGTAAGGGTCGCTCACCTTCACGATTAAGGTGTGGGGGAGATGGGTTCGCCAGTTGAAATGCACCTCGCCCCTCGCATCCCATACTCCCTGAACGAAGCCCCTCATAAATTCCTTTTTCCATTTGGGCCACCACCTTTTCTGCAATACCCAGCCGGGGTCTCGCCTCCTCTTGGTTGTAGGTATATCGAGCGGGATGTAGTGAAACTTCTTCTTAGTCGCAGTATCCGCCCAACTTGGGATTTTCACCACCAAGCCGTACCGCCCGAAGTATCGCGGGTATCTCTTTTTGAGTATGTTTATGAACATAGAGAGATATGTAACGAGCTCCCTGCAGTAGAATTTTATGTAGTGCGTGTAGTATTTTTCTCCCTGTTTTGCCCTGCTGTGGTATGGAATATTCCTACCGATTACTCTGGAGAGTATATAGGAGATACGTTTGATTAAGGGGGTATTTTTTGTAGTGTAGTGAATCTCGCTTCTACATCTGCACTTGCCGCATCCGCGGAGCGCCCCGACGAGGTAACCCATATCAGAGCCGTAACGTATAGGGGAGAGCTTCCTCTGGAGATTCTGAAATTTAGATAATCTCATAACTCCTATATAGCCGCTCTTTGCCTTGCGGTGTGCCTTCGCAATATCTTCCTTTGTCCTCGCTACACCTAACTTGCGTGCAAGTTCACAGACATATTTGGGTGATATGCCGAATTGTCCTCCTATCTCCATATTAGAGTCGCCGACCTTGAACATCCTTTTTATTGCCTCAGCTATGAGTGGTTTTTTCAGCCAGTCAGTCCTATATTGATTCCTGCCGATATTGTGCTTTTTGGCTACCCAGTAGATTGAGTATCGTGTTACTCCTAAAATCTTGGCAATCTCGGGTAACCTCTTCCCGTTCAATTTGAGGTGCATTACCTTATCAACCATTTCCTTCGTCCACTTATGTGGTTTATAGTCACCACGCGGTTTGGGTAGGTTCTTTCTCCTGATAATCTTCCTTACCGCCTCCTTCGTAGTGCTGAACTGTTCTGCCAACTTGTCGTATGTCAGTCCATCAGATATGCCCTTTGTTAGCAGAGCGATTTTCTCCTCTGTCCATATTTTTAGAGACATATAGCCACACTTACTGAAATAACCGCTAAATTTCCCTTGTTATATTTATCACAGAGTGTATATTACTGGCTGTAAAATGAAAAGCTAAAAGTGAAAAGCGAAAAACTAAAATGTAAAACTGGAAACGCCTTTCGTTATTTCCTACAGCTTTTAATTTTGCACTTTGGCTTTCCACTTTTCGTTCTCAGTTTTACGCTTCCCTCCCTTGCCCATTCACAGCAGGATAATACTGCCAAAGAAATGGTGTCTGTCAATCTAATTCTCGCTTCGGATGAGGCAAAAGTCGCAGGTGGCAGATTCGCCGCAGTCGTAGAACTAAATATCGCTAACGGCTATCACGTCTATGCACCTTTTAAGCAAGAGACGGATGTCCCTGTCATAGTCCTGAAGATTGAGCCATCGCCTATTGACGGATTTAAGTTTGATACACCAAAGTATCCAGAGCCAATAGAAAAGACCTTCTCCGGAATACCAGGTAAGTTTATGCTATACGAGGGTAAAACGCATATTCCAATATTAGTGGATGTAGCCAAAGACAAAGCGGCAGGGGAATATGTTCTCACCTTCGCACTCACGTATCAGGTGTGTAGTGATGAGGTGTGCTACCCGCCGAAGACCAATGTGAAATATACGGGCAAAGTTACCATAGGTGGTGGCGGGTCGGCTCCGCAGAATTTACAACAGCCGCAGAACGTAACCCCGAATAATTCCTCCCAGCAAACA
>MHYJ01000123.1:2445-6657 GCA_001828445.1 Planctomycetes bacterium RBG_16_43_13 | reverse complement strand
AAGAAAAAAGGGTGTTACTCCGTAAGACAAGGGACGTTTAGAATAATATATGAAGTGTATATAGACGAAAGAGTTATACACATTATAAGAGTTAGCCATCGCAAGGACGTCTATAGGTAAACCCTGTTAGACCCCATTAGAGATTTTTAGCAGCGGAAAGTGTAACACCACGTTAGAAATCTCCATAATAAAAGTTTAGCGGTGAGTATGAGTCCCGTTAGAGATTCTAGCGGTGGAGAGTATGATGCCAATTTGGACGAGATGCCTGCAACAGAGGGTATTTCTAACGGGATGAGAGAGAAACTTATGATACTATGTATTTCTAACAGTGCAAACCAGTTTTGTTTGAGTATAATATAGCAGGTGCAAAATGGATATTAGTGTGTCCACTTTAGTAACGGCAATAATTTTCAGTTCTATCGGGCTTGCCTACTTCATCTATGGGAAAAAACAACGTCAGCCAGTGCCTTTAGTCATAGGGATATTGCTGATGGTCTATCCATATTTTATCCCGGGTCTCCTTACCTCCATAATAGTGGGCTTGCTCCTGACGATAATCCCATTCATTGCTAAGCGTATGGGGGTGTAAGAGTGCAAAACCTCTTGACCCCGTTAAGTAAATAGGGTCAGCGACCATTTTATCAGATTACAGAATACAGAATTTCTGACCTATGAATAGAATCAACCATACCTTGACATCTCTGATGAGAGATAGAAATTTCATTGACGTTAACTGGTGCCGTCTTATAATTACTTTGTAAGTTAATGACTTGACACTGGGATAGAAATGTGCGAAACTACGCATAGAGGCGTATAATTTCTAATGAGCAAGTAACGCAATAAGAATTTGTAGAAGGAGCAGAAGTTGAGCAAGTATCCTGTCCTTAAAAATGCCCCGATTGTTGAAGCAGTTCTGGATATTAGAGTAGAACTGCCAGAGGATGTTACTCTTGCCACTTTAGAGCCATTCTGTAATTCTATTAAAGAACGGTTCCCTGGAAAGAAAGAGCGTGTATCGTTTAAAGCAGGTTTTGAACTATCACAGGTAGGTCATAAAGTTGCGACCTCTAATGTGCCTTGTGGGTATATCTTGAACTCACTTAATAATGATAAAGTAGTTCAAGCAAGGTTAGATGGTTTTACTTTTAGTAAGCTCAAGCCATATGAGACCTGGGGAGCACTTCGCTCCGAAGCCCGTGAGTTATGGGAACACTACTTCCAAATTACCAATCCTGTCAAGGTTATACGGATTGCTTTACGATATATAAATCGGATAGAGATTCCTTTATCTATGAATGACTTTAAAGAGTACATTTCAACCACTCCAGAAATTGCACCTAAGCTTCCACAAGCCCTCTCTCATTTTTTTATGCAACTTTGCATTCCTAAACCTGATATAGGGGCGGAAGCGATAATTACAGAAACAATGGGAAGCCCTACTGAAACCCAAAGATTACCATTAATCTTCGATATAGATGTATTCAAGATTACCGCTTATGTAGGCAATAAACTGGAAATGTGGGATGAGTTTGAAAAACTTCGTGCGTTTAAGAACGATATTTTCTTTAATAGTATTACTAAAAAAACAGAGGAGATGTTCAAATGACATTAATAAATTTTATAGGATGTCATCCTTTAAACTATAACTTGTTACATGTTGGTACTGTAGCTATTGGTAATGAATCTAAAGTTGTTAGAGAAAGAGGAACGTCGTCCCTCGAGCACTTTTTAGAGTCAATTTCAATACAATTGTCTAATCCTATGGTTAAATTCTATAATCTCAAGAGTAAATGGGAGGATGAAACTGCTATGCTCTCATCCACAACAGCGATTTCTATGCACCCTGCTTATCAGCAGATTATTGGTATGGGACCTGTGGCAATTCCTTTAATTCTATCAGAAATGAAGAATAATCCAGGACACTGGTTTTGGGCATTAAAATCTATTACTGGTGAGGATCCTGTTTTGCCAGAGCAGAGAGGGCGTATAAAGGAGATGACAGAAGCGTGGCTTAGTTGGGGGATGGAGCAAGGATACCCTTTATATGAGTAAACAACGTATAGAAAACTCTTTTCCTGATCTATCAGCTAATAATTACTCTATAACAAGTCCTGCAACAACAGAATACAATTGCATTGCTTGGGCAGCTGGCGATACGGAGAAGTGGTGGTGGCCAGATCCTCTTTACGTAGATTACTGGCCTTCGGAAGCTCCACGAACAGATTCCTTACAATCCTTCATAAAGGCATATGAAACATTAGATTATGCTGTCTGTGACAGTGTAGTTTATGAAGATGGGTTTGAAAAAGTTGCTATATATGTTGACTATGCGGGAAAGCCAACCCATGCGGCGAGGCAATTAAGTTCTGGATACTGGACAAGTAAGTTAGGCGATTGGGAAGATATTGAGCATAATGTTTTAAATAGCATTATTGGTTCACAGTATGGTTCTGTTGCTACCATCTTGAAACGTCCTACGAAAAAGCCCTCTTCCTCTTAAAGGAGCAAAGGAAGGGCGGATAGGTATTTATTGACATCTCTAATAGGTTTATATAGAGTTTTACCCTCTGATAAATTTATTTTACTATGTCCATAAAAGTTAAACTCCCCGACGGCTCGAGGAAGGAGTTTCCTGACGGCTCTACGTCCTACGACGTTGCAAAATCCATCGGGAAGGGGCTCGCCAAAGCCGCTATCGCCGCAAGCGTGAATGGTTCGGTGTGGGATTTGAATCGAGAACTTCCCGCCGAAACCGAACTGAAAATAATAACCGAAGAGACGCCCGAAGGGTGGGATGTCTTGCGCCACAGCGCCAGCCACATTATGGCAGGTGCGGTAAAGCGGCTCTTCCCCGGCGCGCGGCTCGGCATCGGTCCCGCCATCGAGGACGGATTCTATTACGACATCGACTCGCCGAAGACATTTACTGATGAGGATTTGCAGAAGATACAAGCGGAGATGGAGAAGATTGTGAAGGACGACGCAAAGTTCGAGAGGACGGATGTGCCGAAGGGCGAGGCAGTAAAAATTATGAAGGAGATGGGCGAAAAATATAAACTCGAACTGCTGAACGAGATACCAGATGCGACCGTGTCGCTCTATAGAGACGGCGACTTCCTCGACCTATGCACGGGTCCTCATATTCCGTCAACGGGTCGGCTCGCCGCATTCAAACTCCTGAAGGCGACGGGTGCATACTGGCGCGGGAGCGAGAAAAATCCGATGCTCCAGAGGATTTACGGCACCGCATTCCACAATAAAAAGACGTTGGAAGACCATCTCAATAAAATAGAAGAGGCGAAAAAGCGCGACCACCGCAAACTCGGCAAGGAGCTGGACTTATTCAGCGTCCACGAGGAGGTGGGCGGCGGACTCGTCCACTGGCATCCGAAGGGCTCCATCATACGAAATATAATAGAGGACTACTGGCGAAAGGTTCATATAAAAAATGGCTACGAGCTTGTCTTCACGCCGCACATAGCGAGCGAGGAAATTTACGAAATCAGCGGGCATCTCCAGAACTATTCCGACCTGATGTATTCGGCGATGGAGATTGATGATAGACCGTATAGGATTAAGCCGATGAACTGCCCGGGGCATATAATGATTTACAACACGCGGCTCCACTCGTATAAGGAACTGCCGATACGGTTTGCTGAACTCGGCACGGTCTATAGGTTTGAGAAGTCGGGCGTCCTGCACGGGTTGATGCGGGTGCGGGGCTTTACTATTGACGACTCGCACATATTTTGCACGGCACAGCAACTTGAGAGCGAAGTGTTGTCGGTATTTAATTTTTCACTCGAATTCTTGAAGACGTTCGGGTTTACGGACTTCGACATATATTTAGCCACGAAGCCGGAGAAGGCGGTCGGCTCGGATGAGAACTGGGCGAAGGCGACCGAATCGCTCAAGCAGGCGTTGGACAAAACGGGCATCCCGTATAAAATTGACGAGGGCGGCGGGGCGTTCTACGGACCGAAGATAGACCTGAAGGTGAAGGATTGTTTAGGGAGACCGTGGCAGTGTTCGACGATACAATTCGACTTTAATTTGCCGGAGCGGTTTGACATCAACTACATTGGCGACGACAGCAAAAAGAATAGGCCCTATATGGTGCATCGGGCGATAATGGGCTCGGTGGAGAGATTTTTCGGTGTCCTCATCGAGCATTACGGCGGCGATTTTCCGTTGTGGCTTTCGCCCGTGCAG
>MHYJ01000123.1:0-2396 GCA_001828445.1 Planctomycetes bacterium RBG_16_43_13 | reverse complement strand
TTTATGACAAGCTCGTATCGTCAGGGCTCAGGGCGGAGATTGACCTGAGCGGGAACAGGATTTCGTATAAGATACGGGAGGCGACAAACCAGAAGGTGCCGTATATGCTCATAATAGGGGAGCGTGAGGGCAGGGACAGGACGGTCGCCGTGAGGGAGAGGAAGAAGGGGGATTTAGGAGCGGCGATGCTTGAGAATTTTATAAATGATATAAAGATTGAGATTGACAAGATTAAAATATAATATTATGATGTTCTGCGTTAAGCGAGGGTAAAAATTAGGAGGTGATTGCTAATCAAGATAGATTATCGAGTAAACCATCAGATTAGGGCGAAGCAGGTTCGGGTGATAGACGAGAGTGGTCTCCAGCTTGGTGTGATGTCCGCAGACGATGCGAGGAAGATAGCGATTGAGAGGGGATATGACCTGATAGAGGTTTCAGCGACGGCGAGTCCCCCTGTCTGTAGAATGATGGACTATGGTAAGTTCAGGTATCAGTTAAAAAAGAAGGATAAAAAAACCAAGAAGAAACAGCATATTATTCGCATAAAGCAAGTTCGTCTAAGGCCTATAACAGATGGTCATGATGTTCAGATTAAGGTAAACCATGCTCGGAAGTTTTTGACAGGCGGTGATAAGGTTCTATTTAGTATGTATTTTAAGGGGAGGGAGAGGGCACATACAGATATAGGGCGAAATATGTTTGACAACATATGCAAAAACTTGGAAGATGTATCCAAGGTGGAAGCGCCTATTAAGATAGAAGGTCCAAAACTTATGATGATGTTGGCGCCAAAGTAGGGACATATATAGATTGAAAGGATAATAAAATGCCTAAACTAAGGACAAATAAAGCTGCGAGAAAGAGGTTCAAGGTAACCGCAAGGGGTAAAGTATTGTATAGAAAAAGTTCAAGGAGGCATCTGCTTTCTACCAAGAGTAGGGATAGGAAGCGGAACCTTAAGAAGGTGGGGGTACTTCACGATAGAGATGCTGCTGTTGTGAAGAGGCTACTTGTTGTGAGTTAAATTCTGGGAGGAATAAATATATGCCAAGAGCAGGGTCAGGTCCAGCAAGACATAAAAAGCAAAAAAAGGTTTTAAAGGCGGCTAAAGGGTATAGAGCAGGAAGGCATAAGCTCTATAGGTCAGCTAAAGAAGCCGCTATGCGGGCTGGTAAGTACGCCTTTGCAGGTAGGAGGATTAAAAAAAGGGACTATAGGAGTTTATGGATTACACGTATAAATGCCGCATTGGATGATAAGGATATAAGCTACAGTAGATTTATATATGGCTTAAAAAAGGCAAAAGTGGACTTGAATAGAAAGGCGTTATCTGAACTTGCCATAGCAGATACTACTGCATTTAATAAATTGGTTGAACTTGCAATAGCAAATCAGTAGTTAGTCATAGTATTCTCAACCGTTAGCTATCAGAAGGATGGATTTACAAAGCCGTATAGCAGAGACAAGGGAAAAGGCACTTCAACAGATATCTGCCTGTGTCAACTCAGCGGAACTCGAGGAAATAAAATCTCTTTACCTTGGTAGGAAAGGAATAATAAGAGATCTTCTATCACAGCTATCTAATATACCACCTGATAGTAAAGGGCACTACGGAGCTGAAATAAATAAGCTAAAGGATGAGATTTCACAGCGTATAGAATCTGCTACAGTTACAGAGGGTAAGCCAGTAGAGACGCAAGGGGCACCTTTGTTTGATGTTACGTTACCAGGTAAAAAAATATTACTTGGCAGACGCCATCCTGTCTATAAGACACTTGACGAAATGAAATATATCTTTGAGAAGTTAGGTTTCGATGTTGTATATGGTCCTGAGATTGAGAACGAATATAATAATTTTGAGGCGTTGAATATACCTCTCGACCATCCGTCGCGGGATGCGTTTGATACGTTTTATATTGGGCGTGATACGCTCCTTCGTAGTCATACCTCTCCCGTTCAAATACGGACTATGAAGGAAAGGAAACCTCCACTTAGGATTATAGCCCCGGGTAAAGTATTTAGACCAGATACTCCAGATGCGAGCCACTCTCCGATGTTCCATCAAGTAGAGGGCCTTATGGTTGGAGAGGATGTTACGTTTGCAAACTTGAAGGGCATACTTGAACTCTTTGCAAAGGAAATGTTTGGTGTGGATACTAAGATGAGATTTCGTCCGTCCTTTTTCCCATTTACAGAGCCAAGTGCAGAGGTTGATATTTCTTGCATAATATGTGGTGGTAGAGGCATTAAGGGTTCTACGCCTTGTTCTGCCTGCAAGGCAACTGGTTGGATGGAGATTCTTGGCAGTGGTATGGTTCATCCCAAGGTGTTTGAGAAAGTTGGCTATGACCCAGAAAAATATACCGGCTTTGCATTTGGTATGGGAGTAGAGC
>MHYJ01000122.1 GCA_001828445.1 Planctomycetes bacterium RBG_16_43_13 | reverse complement strand
GAGCAGACATTCAGAGAGAATCAAGAACAGCATATAAAGGACCTTGAGGCACTTGCCTCCGATTTGGAAAAGAAAAAAACGGAGTATGCTGAGTTAAGGAAAACCCATTTGGCACAGGAAAAGGATATTGAGAAAGAGTTTTTAGAACAGCAGGGCAGATATGATTTCCTGTATGCACGTAGGAGAGATGCGGAGCTAAAGAAGGAATCAGATGGTATTATCAAGGTCGTAGATTTAGGGCGTCAGATAGCGTATATAGATATAAAACATCAAGATCATCTTTGGGTAGGAACTCCATTTAAGGTGTTCTCTCTCATAAGAGGTGGGGAAAAAGTAGATAGGGGAGAAGTTGAGATTATAGAAGTTGGCAAAGAATATAGCAAGGTCGTCATAAACAAGATATATGATGCTACGGAGCCGATGAAGGAAGGTGATTACTTATACAGTATTGACTATGAGCGAAATAGACAACGTAACATAGCATTTGCAGGTAAACTAATGTATAGGTTAGGTGAGGAGTATGTTATAAAAATGATGAATGAGATTGGCGATACATACCAGAAGAAGGTTGATAAGACAACAAACTATCTTGTATTAGGAAAGGGCTACGAGAAAGATCCTAATTATGCCTTCGCTAAGGAGTTAGGGGTTCGACTAATACTTGAACGTGATTTATACAACCGACTTGGCGTAGAGCCGTAGCTATTGCGATTGTATTCCTACTACAAACCTTTGAATATCCTGTCGGGTTTGGTAAAATCCCTCGTTTAGTGTAGTTAGAATAATATGGATGAGAGGCAAGAAGAAAAACGGATGACCATCGGGGAACACTTAAACGAACTGCGGAAACGCATCTTGTATTCACTCACTTTCTTTATTGTAATCTTTGCAATATGTATCTATTACTGGGATATACTTATGCGGTGGGCTATCTATCCGCATCATCAGGTAGTAGAATGGCTGAAGGCAGAGAAATTCACAATGGAACTAAAGCTTATGAGTATGACCTATGTTACTCCATTTATGGCATATCTGAAACTTGCATTTATAGCCAGTATATTCTTTTCATCTCCGTTCATAGCATACCAGATGTGGAAATTCATAGGCGCAGGGTTGTATCATAAGGAGAAAAGATTTATTTTTACTTATGGTCCATTTTCATTCCTTCTTTTTCTCGGTGGCTGTGCATTTGGATATCTATTTGTCCTGCCATACGGGCTTTACTATTTAGCCAAATATGCTGACCCTAAGATTATAATGCCACAATATACGCTTTCCGATTATCTAAGTTTAGTGATGTGGCTTACTATAGTAATGGGTATAGTATTTCAGCTTCCGCTTATTATGGCATTCTTTGCGAAGATTGGTCTTGTAACTGCGAAATCATACATATCCTGGTGGAAATTCGCAGTGGTTGCCATATTTGTTGTTTCTGCCGTGTTAACACCTGGTCCTGACGTCTTTTCTCAGCTTGCTATGGGAATACCACTTTGTTTATTGTATGGTTTGGGGATAATTCTTTCTGTCATAGTTGCCAAAAAATCTACTGCCTAATTTATGAAAGTAGCAATAATAGGGGGTGAGTTAGCTGGCAAGACCACCTTTTTCTGTGCGGTTACAGGTATAGATTATAATAAGGCGCTTGCGAGTAGTGCGAAGGGATTATCTGCAACCATAAGGGTAGAGGACCACCGGTTCAAACTGATAGAGGATAAAGTTGGTAAAGGGAAAAAGATTGTATGCCCAACCATAGAGTTGTTTGATACACCAACTATGGCGAGGGATATGTTTGCGTCCATACGTGAGGTGGATGGTATCATAGCTATTGTCAGGTTATACGATTTAACAGCATCATTATTACCTGATAAGATAAAGTTGTGTAATAATGAGATTGAGAGGATAAGAGCAGAACTCTTTCTCGCAGACCTTGATATATTAGAAAAGAGAACCGAGAGGATAAAGGCACAGCAAAAGCATCCATCACAACTCAAGGATGAGGATGTTGCAGAGCTTGATTTATTGGGACGACTTCTTGAGGAACTTCCAACGAAGGGTGCACAAATTTTTGACAAACTGACCACAGAAGATAAAAAACGCCTCAATGGCTTCAAACTATTTTCACAAAAGCCCATTATGTTTATTGCTAATGTATCTGATTCTGACCTACAATTTGAGAATAAATCCATCGCAGTAGTTCTATCCACCAAACTTGAGTTAGAACTCTCGCAGATGAAGGAGGACGAGCGTCAACCGTTTATGGAAGGATATGGTTTGAAGCAACTAAAGATTGCCAACCTGCCTACTGAAATATATCATTATATGGGCTACAAGATGTTCTTTACTATAGGCAAAAATGATATAACTGGCTGGGGCTTGCGTAGAGAGGCAGACGCACTCGAAGCCGCTGATAAGATACACTCTGATATATCGAGGGGCTTTATAGCCGCAGAGGTGGTATCTTTTGATGACTGGCTCTCCTGCGGCTCGGATGCGGTCGCCCGTGCACAGGCAAAATATAAGACCGAGGGTAAGACGTATAAAGTCAAGGATGGTGACATAATATTGTTTAGATTTAACGTATCGAGGTAGATTATGACAAAAGTAGCTTTAGCGTATTCTGGCAGTTTAGATACCGCTATCTGTATTCACTGGCTTAGGAATGTAAAAGGTATGAAGGTCTATACATTTTCTGCTAATCTTGGCCAGATAGAGTATCTGGAGCCATTGGCGGAGAGGGCGGTAGAACTTGGTGCGACGGCCGCTCATATAGCGGACTTGAGGGATACCTTCATACGCGACTTTATATACCCCTGTGTGAGGGCGGATGCCCGATATGAACAAGGATATTTTCTCTTCTCCGCCTTGAGCAGACCACTTATTGTGCGGGAGCTTGTTAATATAGCCGCAGAAGAGGGATGCGAGTTTATTGCACACGGCTCTCGTGGTATAGGTAATGACGTAATACGATTTGAGAATTGCATAAGGGCTATAGCACCGCAAATCAGCATCATAACGCCGATAAAGGAGATTGGTTTGGAGACGCCGCAGGATAATTTAGCGTATGCGGGGAAAAATAGTATAAAATTCGATAGCACGAAAGACGCACTCTACAATCGTGAGCAGAATCTCTGGGGTAGTAATATACAGGTAAAACGTTCGGGTAAGTGGGAGGAGCCGCCGCGGGATACATATTATATGACAGTTCCACTAATAGATGCTCCTACCAGGCCTACTACTGTAGAGATAGGTTTTGAGTGTGGTGTTCCGACAAGTGTAGATGGAGAAGAGATGTCACCTGTAAAATTGATAGATAAGATAAATAAAGTTGCTGGCAGAAATGCGGTCGGTAGGTATAACGTTATAGAAAATAGATTGACTGGTGCAAAAACGAGAGAGATATACGAATCGCCGGCGGCTACCGTTCTATATGTGGCACATACTGCCCTTGAGTCGGCTATCCTTGATAAAGAGATATTGCACTTTAAGGAGATTCTGTCCCATAAGTATGCAGACCTCATATATGAGGGAAAGTGGTTCACGGCATTTAGGGCGGGTTTGGATGCCTTCTTTAATAAGGCAAATGAAAATATCAAAGGCACAGTCCAGTTAAGTTTATATAGAGGGAGCGTAAACATAACTGGTATTAAGTCGCCTAATTCACTGTATAAATAGTTTCTCCCCACAGTTCAGATGATTATCGAGGTCATATCTACGGGGACAGAGTTGATGAGAGGTAACTCCATAGATACGAATTTTTCATATACAGCCCGTTCTATTCTTTCTCTCGGTATTGAAGTGAAATATCATTCTACCTGTGGTGATGAACTTTCTGATATTATTGAAAGTATAAAGACCGCCTGTAGGCGCGCTAATATAGTTATCCTGACAGGTGGGCTTGGTCCAACGGCAGATGATTTGACGCGCAATGCTGCTGCTGAAGCATTCGACGTGCCTCTTATCTTCAATAAAAAGGAGTGGCTACGTCTGAAGGAAAGAATAAGACGATATCGTAAGAATTATGGAAAGATTAAAATCATAGACAGTTTAAAGAGACAAGCGTTCTTTCCACAAAGTACTTCTATAATAGGTAATTCCGTGGGTGCTGCGGCTGGATTTTATATGAAAAGAAATAACGCTTACTTTTTTGCGCTCCCGGGTGTTCCAAAAGAGATGGAGGTAATGCTGAATAAGACGGTTATACCGATTATTAAAACGCTTATTAGGAACTCACCACTTACTGCTGACCACTTGCCGCTAATAGAATGGTATCGCATCTTTGGCATACCCGAGGCGATAGTAGAGGATATGATAAAGCCATTTTTTATTCGCAACACACAGTATAGCTACGGCTTAACTGTGAAAAATGAGACAGTTACTATATCTGTGAAGGTTAGGGGGGATGGTAATATCAGTGCTAAAACCCTAATATCCCGTGCAAATAATTATATTAGAAAAACGTTTGGCTACAATCTGTTAGGCGATGGCTCTTCGACACTCGCGGGTGTTACTGCAAATATCCTGATGGATAAGAGGATTACATTGTCTATCGCCGAGTCCTGCACAGGCGGGTTGATAGCCCATAAGCTTACAAATGTACATGGCATATCTAAATCGCTCGTTGAGGCAATTGTATGTTATAGCAACGAATCGAAAATTGCTCGGCTCGGCGTGCCGCATCGGCTCATATCTAAGTATGGTGCGGTAAGCAAAGAAGTAGCGGTTGCTATGGCGAAAGGGGTAGCACAACTGTCGGGCTCTGATATAGGGCTTGCAGCTACAGGTATTGCAGGACCTACAGGCAGTAGTAAAAAGAAACCGATTGGTCTCGTCTATATGTGTCTATGGGATAATAGACGAAATAGAGAATTCTCTCAGAAGTTTATATTTAGCGGAGGCAGGGAGCATATAAAAGAGCGTTCTGCAAACCGTGCAATAAATATATTGCGGATGTATCTAATAAAGGGTAAGATCTAACACCTTATTTCAGAGAGGGATAAATCGGTAATGCCAGAAAAGCGATGGCTGTTTTATAAAAGAGATGATGGGCTCTGTCTCTCTCTCGCTCGTGAGTTAAATTCGTCTAATCTCCTACCGCACCTCCTCATAAATCGCGGTGTGCGCGATATTACTTCAGCCAAAAAGTTTCTATATCCAGAACTATCCGACCTCATAGACCCGTTTCTGTTTAACGATATGGAGAAAGCGGTTAAACGCGTCTTCAGAATAATACAAAATAAGGAACATATCATAATATACGGTGACTATGACGTAGATGGCGTGACTGGTACTGCTATCTTATATAATCTGTTCAAGATACTCGGTGTCAATGTGGATTACTATATCCCCAGTCGCTTCAAGGATGGATATGGGATGAATAAAGCCGCAATCGAAAAGTTTAAGGGTGATGGCGTTTCAGCAATAATAACCGTTGATTGCGGGACATCAGATGTGGAAGAAGTGGAATTAGCAAGTTCGGCGGGCATTGACGTTATCATCGTCGACCACCACGAGCCGCCTGAAAAACTCCCCGCCTACTACGCTATGATAAATCCCAAGATGCACGGCTCCACCTACAACTTTACCGGCATCACCTCCGCAGGCATTGCCTTCAAGCTTGCTTGGGCTATCTCTCAGCGGATGTCGAACAGTTTCAAGGCATCTGATGCCTTCCACACCTTCCTCGTTGACTCTATGGGGCTCGCCACTCTCGGCATCATCGCCGATGTCGCACCCCTCGTAGAAGAAAACCGCATCTTCGCCGCATACGGCTTGGACGCAATCAGACGTTGCAAAAATATCGGGATGAGAGGACTCGTGAGCAAGGCGAAACTTGACGATAAAAAGATTGAGCCATACGATGTTTCGTTCCGCCTCGCCCCTCGCCTCAATGCCGGCGGACGCCTCGATACTGCACAGCAATGTGTAGAACTTTTCACCACTTCCTCGCAGGAGGTCGTGGATAAAATCCTCGCTAAACTCGACAAGTTCAACATCGAGCGAAGGAACGTTCAGAACGATATCCTCGAGGACGCACTCAGAATGGCGGAGATTGAGGTGGACGTCAACCGCGACAATATTATAGTTTTAGCAGGCGAAAAGTGGCACAGCGGCGTCATCGGCATCGTGGCGGCGAAATTAGTAGAGGAATATTATAAACCCACCATTCTGATTGCATTAAACGGCGAGACGGGTCGCGGCTCAGCCCGCTCAGTCCGCGGGTTCAATATCCACGAAGCACTGACAAGTTGCAAAGACCTCCTCATCGACTACGGCGGACATCCGATGGCGGCAGGGCTTACCATTAAAAGTGAAAACGTGGAGAAACTCTACAAGCGGCTGAATAAATTTGCGAAGCAGGCAATCGCCGCTGAGGACACCGAGCCGACACTCAATATCGACTGTGAACTGCCCCTTACATATGTAACTAACGAGATAGCGGGCGAGGTCGAACGTTTAGGTCCGTATGGCGTCGGGAATCCGAAACCGCTCTTCGCCATAACGGGTGCGAAGGTCGCAGGCGAGCCGAAACTGATAGGCAGTAACTATAACCACCTCTCG
>MHYJ01000121.1:12058-19403 GCA_001828445.1 Planctomycetes bacterium RBG_16_43_13 | reverse complement strand
AACCACACTTCACATTTTACCATTGAATTATAGCATTTGTATTAGTTAGGTCAAGTAAATTGATTGGTTACCCCGTTAGAAATAATCGTTGTTACGGATTTTTCATCCAAGCCAACGTTATAGTTATTGCTAAAATTTCTGACGGGGTTTACTCTGATGATTTATTGACTGCCACATCATCAAGCCATACAGTGATAGCTACCTTTACGTCGGATTGCTCAAATGCAATGAGACGTATCCGTTCGGGGTCTGTCTTTTTGTTCCCGCCTCCGTGTCCCCAGAGATAGGTAAATTTGGAAAGAGGAACGTTGATGAGCGTCCATTGTGGCTTGATGATTACCTCTGCCGAAAAGCCCTCAAATTGATTGTGCACACCGACAAGTTCATTGACCTTGATTTGTATCTTTGATTCTTTTTCTGCTTTTCCCCAGAAAGAAATTACCGTTCCATCTTTATGCCAATCCTTGAGGTAGTTTGCGATACTTGTCCCGCCTCTCGTATTGGCTGGGAATACAATCTTCATAGATTTCTTCCCGACTTTGGCATTATCAGAAAGTTCGAAAGTGGGCTTGTGTTCTACGGCGCTCTCATCTATCCACTTTTCGGTATTGGTCTCAAAATCGTCAATCAACATAAGCATGTTTTTCTTGTTCTCCTGTGGTATTGCAACTAATGTGAGACAAAAGTAGGCGAGACAGAAACAGGCGAGATTTCTAATATTTAACTTGTATCTCTTCATCACTTTTTCTCCAGTAGGAGAACCGTTATCTTTTTGTCCTTAAACTGGTAGCCCAACATTGCCAATCGCGTCATATCACCAAAGAGAGCAGTATCTTTGAATTTCCATTCTTTCCCATTCCACGTGCCATCTTTGTTTTTGATATCTTTGAATATTTCTTCTAAATAATTAGAATGGATTTTATCTTCTTTACTGTTACGGATTGAGTGAAAAAGTCCACCCCATATAAACCCCCACGCCATAAATGCCCCAGCGTGGGCATCATAGTCCTTTTCTGGTTTGTTTGCATCGAGCCATTTTAGTGCCTTTTGATATTCGCTCTCTTTCTCAAGATTAGCATACTTCATACAATAGAGTAATCCGGCGGTTCGTCCATATCCTCCGTAATTTTGTGGTGTTTGCGGTCCCTGATAACCTACCTGGCCTGTCTGTGATACACATCTACGAAGATAGGAGATGCCGTTATCGATTGCTTTTTCCGAGACCTTTATTCCTGCTTTTTTTGCGGCTATCAATCCAATAACACAGCAAGCGGCGGACTGTGCCTTTCGTCTGCCACTTTTTTTATCTTCTGCAATACTATATCCCCATGCACCGGAACCATCTGCACCGTCTGCAACACCAACTCCTTCTTTTTGTCCTTCTTCGACGAGACGCACTATTTTTTCTAAACTTTTCTTAACACTTTTTCGCTTATCTTCATCTTTTAGTTTATCCTTATCATATAATAGCTCTGCCAAGAATATCATTGGGAACACCGTTATAAACCCACTATATTTGCTTCTTGTAAAATTGTTGTTATCGACTGCTGTAAGGACAATATCAAGTCCATTGCTAATCTTCTTAGCATAGTCGCCCGTTTCTACTGAACTTCCAGCGCTAATATACGAGAGGCACTCTACGGATGTCGAGAACGCAGTAATATCAACATCTGCTAACGGTTGCATCATAGAATTTATAGGTGTAGATTTATCTTGATTGGTGGCAGGGGCTGAATATATACAGAGCGTAGCGAAAAGCAACGTAAGAGATGTTATGAGTGTTCTTCTCATATTTTATGAAATCCCGCAAACTTTTAACGAACGTGTAAAACGAAATACTTAGGGGCTAACCCATACAGCTATATTACGCAATACTATTCAGTTTTATTGCGTATTTCTTTCAAGGAGATTGCATCATCTCAGATATTGGTTTCAATAGATTTGGTTATATAGCTAATCTACTACTTTCCAGCCATCGGCAGTCGGGTCTTTGTCTTCCTCACAGGGCCATTGGTCGATATTCTTGCCGCCTGTATCCTTTTGATAGCGCACACCTGCCTGATTTACTATAAATGTCATTACCCCGGTTTTACCATACTCCGCAGGATAGGCGCAGAAGCCGTAACGGTCTGGATTTGCAATCGGCGTTCCCACTTTTATAGGTCCTACCGCCCTAACGGCTAAATTCTTATTATAGTTAGCACCGTCGCCACCTCTCACCATCGCCTTGAAGTAGTAGCCATTCATAGGTTCGCATTTGGCATTGGCGTCCCAATTCGTTACAGAGGGGTCTGCCTTTGCGAATTTTATGTCTATATACTGTAATTTATTGCCCAGCATATTTGTATGATAGTGTAGTCCTGCAACATCAAAAGTGTAGTAATCCTTTACGCCATTGCCGTCCTCATCAACTCTCTGCCACGTTGCCTCGTGGCTTGTTATCTGCCTTAGAAACCCAGCCGCATCTTTCTGATTGGCTTTCATTTTCTGAGTAACTATAATCTTTTTTGGGTTACCTCCTAATCCCTCTTTAATATCTGCTACTTCTTCCTTCGCCTTCTTGACATTCTCCATTGCCTTTACCATATCTTCAGCAATTTCACTAATCTTACTTATTGCCCTCTCATCATCCGTCGATTCCTCTAACTCACTTGTTGCCTTTTTCATCCTGCCAATCTCATACTTTAGGACGTTGAGTTTGGCAGATAGTTTCTCCTCTGCACGTTTTAACTCTTTTTGCAATTCTTCCTCCGATTGTGGAGATTTTTCTTTCTCCTGATTGCTGACGATGGTATTAAAGAGTGTTTCGTCGAGCACCTTCTGCCAATCGTCGCCTGTTAATTCAGTAGTAGCACCGCTTCTTGATAGGGCATAGCCGCCTTTATTTTCGCCGTGATTGCTGTCGATATCACAACCCACATATTTCTTCATTTTAGAAAAAGCTACATTTGGACCACGATAATCAGGACCTTTCTTATCATTCTGCACAGGACACTGTAATATCTCTGCATCTTTGCCAGCGTTGTCCTGCTCAAGAACGTCTGTCGGGTCGGTGCATAATTTTACCCATAGTTCACTGCCTATTTCTGAAGGAGGGGATTGCCTTGCTCCTCCGTAGAGTGCCACATAGGTAAATAAACCTTTATAAAGATTTTGTAAATTACCACTACATTGTTTTTTCTTTGCTGTTGTTAGTGCTCCTCCCTGCATAGCGATTGCAATCGACGAAAGGATACCTACTATTATTATGGTTACCAGAAGTTCCACAAGTGTAAACCCCGTTAGAGATTTTAGTAGTGGAAAGTGGAATACTGATTTGGATGGGAGACCTGCAACAGAAGGTATCTCTAATGGGGTAAACCCGTTCCCTTTACTTTTGCTTGCACAACTTGTCGTTCTATTATCTCTCTCCGTTTCCATAAAATTTCTAACGGGGTGAACCATATCCATTCCTCCTTAAAAAAATAAACTAAAAGCATATTTATTATACTATTACGTAACTATTGATTTCAATAGATTTGGTGATACAATTCACGGCTTATGGGGAATATATTTGTCATCGCAAGGGCGACGAACGGTTTAATCACACGACAGGCATTTTACTATCTCCTCCTCTTTATACTTGCTGTGCTGATTTATATGTCGCAGACGCTTGTCTTGTTCGCCTTTAGTTATGAAGCGAATATGATTAGGGAGATGGGGATTGCGACTATCTCACTATGGGGCTTAATAATTGTAGTAGTTATGTCGCAGACAATCGTAACCGCAGAGTTAGAGGACAGAACCGCCGTTACGCTCCTTTCAAAGCCGATAAAAAAGTCGGAGTTTCTGTTGGGTAAATTATTCGGTGTTTTACTTTCTATATTTTTCGGTGTTCTGTTCCTGACGGCTATACTTATCCTAACAATATGGGATTACACACACGCAGAGCTTTTTGAGGGAACTGGTTTCATAGATGCATATAAAGGCGGAATGTCGATAGTAGAATTTACATATCGCAACTTTTTCATCCCGCACGCATTTGTCATATTGGAAGGCGCCTTCTTGAGTTTTCTGCAGTGTGCAGTGCTTTCTGCGGTATGTATATCACTTGCCGCATTTTTCCCTATGCTTGTAACAGTTGCAACGACTATGCTTATCTACATTCTTGGTAATCTGTCCACTTATATTAAGGTAGGATTAGGAAAGGCGGATTCCCTGCCGCTTACGGCTATAGGGAATTTTTTTTACTATCTCCTCCCCAACTTTGGATATTTTAACTTGCAGACGGCGTTTTCAGAAGGTAATATTATCTCTTTCAAATATCTGCTCTTTGCATCGATATATGGGGTAATATATATTGCTATTGTGCTAACTATCGCTACGGCAATCTTTAACAGGAGGGAGATAAGGTAAGCTCCGTTAGAAATATCACTATAGTTGTATGGGTAAAAATATTAGGATATAGGATAAATTTTAGCAATTTCTAACGGGGTAAATCCCAGATTTTTTGTTAGGTGTCAGCAAGCGGAATTTTATGCATAAATTATTAGTTGTATAGTGGAGGAGTATCTGGCATAAATCACCCTTTATGAAATATGGCATACTCGGCGATATACACGCCAATATAGAAGCACTTGAGGCAGTTTTAGAGGAGATGGGAAACGAGGGGGTGGAGGAATACGTCTCCGTCGGCGACATAGTCGATTACGGTGCGAATCCTTCGGAGTGCATAGCTAAGATTAGGGAGATAGGCGCCACTGTTGTTGCTGGCAATCACGACCTCGCAGTTATCGGGCTACTGAATGTCGATTTTTTCAATAACTACGCAAAGGCATCAGCAGAGTGGACGAGGAATGTTATGAATGATGGTGAGAAAAACTTTATAGCAAATCTAAAACTTGTCGAGAAGATGGATAATTTTACTGTAGTTCACTCAACCTTAAATTCTCCAGAGTTGTTTGAGTATGTTTTGACGAGCTATGATGCACATCTGAACTTTGATAAACAGACGACACCAGTTTGCTTTATAGGGCATTCTCATATCCCGGTGAACTTCGTCAAACGCAAAAACGTCTCATACAATATGGATGCTGAGATTCGGCTCGAAACGGATATGCAGGCATTGGTAAATGTCGGTAGCGTAGGTCAGCCGCGAGACGATAATCCGCAGGCGGTCTGCGTTATCTATGATAGCGATGAAGGGGTGGTTCGTCTAAATCGTGTGAAGTATAACGTGGATGGTGCAATGAAAAAGATATTGGATGCTGGCTTGCCGCCTATGCTTGCGGAGCGGCTAAAATACGGACGGTAGTTTTGCTCCAGCAATCATACGCATTTTGTCGATTAACACCATAAAATAATCTTTAGGAGAGTCAGCAATCGAAACAGTAAAAACCGATGCACCACAGCCCGCGAAATCGCGAAACCCGCTCAAGCGGATGTATGATTGGGTTCTCTCTTGGGCGAATCATCCTGCGGGTGAGTGGGCGCTCTTTGCCTTTGCATTTGTGGAGTCGTCATTTTTCCCCATACCGCCTGATGTTTTATTGATAGCACTTGCGCTTGGCATACCGAAGAGGGCATTTCGATACTCCCTTATCTGTTCTATTGGCTCTGTGCTCGGTGGGATGTTCGGATATTTCATAGGTTGGCAGTTATGGCAGTGGCTCGGCGATTTCTTTTTCAATAATCTTGCGTGGGCGCAATTTACTCGCGAGAATTTTGAGAAGGTGAAGGGGCTATATAACGACAACGCCTTCCTCGCTGTCTTTGCCGCTGCATTTACACCGATACCGTATAAGGTATTTACAATAGCGGCTGGTGTGTGTAGTATTAACTTTGGGATATTTGTGCTTGCTTCCATTATAGGTAGGTCTTTAAGATTTTTCGCCACATCAGCACTCTTATACTTTGTGGGTGCGAAGGCAAAGATATTCATAGATAAATATTTTAACTGGCTCGCCCTTGCATTTTTTGTATTATTAGTAGCGGGCTTTCTGGTAATAGGTAAATTCATCAAATGAGGAAGAAGTGCATAGCTATAATCGGCGGGAGTAACTGCACAAAAGAGGAGGCGCGAATCGCAGAGGAGGTTGGTCTGCTCGTCGCTAAAAAAGGAGCTGTAGTAATAAACGGTGGTTTGAGCGGTGTGATGGAGCATTCATCAAAAGGTGCCAAAAAGGGCGGTGGGTTTGTAATCGGGATACTTCCTACTGCGGACGCCGACGATGCGAATAAATATGTGGATGTGGCACTGCCAACAGGTTTAGGTTACGCACGGAACGTTATAGTTGCAAGTGCTGATGCGGTGATAGCGGTGGGCGGGAGTTTAGGGACGCTTTCAGAGATAGCGTTTGCACTTCAACGTGGGGCTCCTGTCATAGGTCTCGGCACCTGGGATATTGACAAAAAGAGAGGCGGTGGCAAAAGAGTTATAAAGGCAAGAAATCCAAAGGGCGCTGTGGAGAAGGTGTTCAGAATTCTTGATAAATAAGACATCTTTTTGTAAAATCATACCATCGAATTTTGATTTTTGCTTTTTTAACTTTGAGTTTACTTTACGCCCCCATCGTCTAATGGTTTAGGATATCAGATTCTCATTCTGACGATACGGGTTCGAATCCCGTTGGGGGTACCAAATAAAATGTAAAAGTCAAAGTGCAAAATGTAAAATTGAGATACAAGTTTATAAAAAGAAGGAGATGCTTATGAAGAAAAAGCTGCCGTCACGGTATGAGAAGTTCAGAAAGGATTTCCCAGCAGTAATGGATGCCTACGAGAAGTTAGGTAAGAATTGTATAGGCGCCGGTCCCCTAAGCAAAAAAGAATGTGCGTTAGTGAAGCTCGGTATAGCAGTGGGGGCTGGCCACGAAGGCGCCGTCCATGCCCACACCCGCAGGGCTTTAGAGGCGGGGATAAAACCGTCAGAGATAAAGCACGCCGTTTTGATGGCTACTACAACAATTGGGTTCCCGCGAATGATGGCGGCACTTTCCTGGGCGGATGATGTCCTTTGTAAGTGTGAATGCGGGTGTGACAGCAAGAAATAGTGTATGCAGGATAAAATCATACTAATCGGCTCAGAAGGGCTTGGGCGCGGGGATGAGGAACTCGGCAAACGGGTGCTGAATAATTTCCTTATTACATTGCTAAACAAGAAATCGCTTCCAAAGGCAATCTTTCTCGTAAATTCTGCGGTGAAGCTTGCTGTTGACGAGTCAGATGCGTTTGATAATTTAGCAAAATTAGAAACTGCTGGTGTTCGTATCATTGCCTGCCTGACCTGTGTAAAGCATTTTAACCTCACTGATAAAATAGAACCGCACCGCGTCTCGTCTGTGGATACACTCGTAGAACTAATGTC
>MHYJ01000121.1:8369-12038 GCA_001828445.1 Planctomycetes bacterium RBG_16_43_13 | reverse complement strand
TGTAGAGGTGGTATATGGCAAAAACAATCAATGTAATAAAAGATGAAGCCAAATACGTCATCTCGCTAAATAGTCCTCCTCTCAATGTTATGACAATTCAGATGATGAACGAAATTTCAGACGCTGTTTGCTCTATCGCAAGTGATAGCAAATGTAAGGTGCTCGTCATTCGTGGCGAGGGCAAATGTTTCTCTGCCGGTGCGGATGTGAAGGAACACCTACCAGAGATGGTTGACAATATGCTTGCGTCGTTACACAAGATGTGCGTTAGCATTCTCAATCTAAATATACCAACTATAAGTATAGTTCACGGTATGGCACTCGGTGGTGGGCTGGAATTAGCTATTCTTACAGACCTAACGTATGCATCAGAAACGGCGAAACTTGGTCAGCCAGAAATAAAGTTAGGCGTTTTTGCCCCTATTGCCGTTGCTATATTCCCAAAACTGACAGGAACTAAAAAAGTATATGAACTCCTTTTAACAGGAAAGACAATTAGTGGTTTAGAGGCAAAGCAGATTGGCTTAGTAAACGATGCACTGCCAGATGATAAACTTTTTGTAGCAGTAGATAGTATAGCTAATGAGTTCACAGCACTATCGCTTCCTGCTCTCGTTGCATGTAAAAGGGCTATAAGGAAGATTGCCGCTAATGAGCTTGAGCAATCACTTGTCATAGCAGAGGGCATATACAAAAATGATGCTATGGGAAGTGAGGACGCTGTCGAGGGGCTAAGGTCATTCCTCGAAAAGAGAAAACCGCAGTGGAAAGATAGGTAGAGCCATAATCTATTGACTGATATTAGCAGGCAATATAATCTCGCAGATATGAAAGATAGTATCCTGCCCAACGCAAAATCAGAGCCCTCGCCCAAATACGCCTATTACGCCCTTATAGTAATCCTCATTGCTAATCTCATAAACTATGCTGATAGGTTTCTCGTCAGTGCTGTCCTGCCCGATATAAAGAGTCATTTCGATATAAGCGGCACAAAGGAAGGTCTCCTCTGGACGGCATTCACGCTGGGCTATATGCTCTCAGCGCCGTTTATAGGTTATCTCTCCGATAGAAAGCGTCGCCCTACTATATTCGCTGTCTGTGTATTCATTTGGAGTTTAGCAACAATAGCATCCGGACTATCGGGGATGACTAAAGATTATAATATCTTGTTCATATCCAGGGTAGTAACAGGCGTAGGTGAGGCAGGGTGTCTGATAGTTGGCCCTACTTTACTTTCTGACTACTTCCCAGAGCGTATTAGAGGAAAGATACTGGCTGTTTTCTACTTAGGTATGCCGCTTGGTAGTATAGCGGGCTTCTTACTTGGAGGAAAAATACCGTTATGGCAGACGGCTTTCTATATAGCAGGGGCGGTTGGGATACCGGTGGCATTATTGATACTAATACTTCGCGAGCCGATACGAGGCGGATTAGAAGGAACACATCACACGTCGCAGGTTGCAGGTATAAAATCATATGTAGGGCTTCTAAGAACTAAAACGCTTATGTATATAATATTTGCTCAGGCAGCGGCATCATTTGCATTTATACCGTTGGTGCACTTTGGGACATCCTATTTACGAGAGGTTCGTCAATTAACAAAGGGTGAGGCGGCGGCATTTATAGGTATTATAGGTGCGGTAGCAGGTATATTAGGAACTCTTGTTGGCGGGTATCTTGGCGATAAACTATATAGAAAGACAAAAGCGGCATACTCCATATTAGCGGCTATTGGGTTTTTCTTGGGATTTTTGTTTGTGCTATTGGGTCTAATAGCGTCTGCGACATATCTATATGTTTTTGGTATGTTCTTTGCATTTTTCTTCTTTTTTATGTGTATGCCTGCTGTGAATACGCAAATAGCAGATGTAACTGTAGCGAACCAGAGGGCAGTCGCATATTCATTGGCGGTGTTTGCCACACACTTTTTCGGCGATACTATATCACCGCCTATATTCGGTAGGGTGAAAAATGTTATGGGTATGGAGGAGACCCTGATTATATTTTCCATTCCTCTCGTGATAAGTGGAATATTGTGTATAATGGCGGCTCGTTATGCTGGACAGGATAAGGATAAAGTAGGCGAAGGCGTCGCTGGCGCTAAAACCTTAATTTAATACCCCCAACGGGATTCGAACCCGTGTTGCGGACTTGAAAAGCCCGTGTCCTAGGCCACTAGACGATGGGGGCAGTTAAAATCCAAAAATCAAAGTGCAAAATTCAAAATTAAGGATGAGGGCTCTGCCCTCAATACTCCTGACTAAAAAGTTCAAAACACAAAGTTAAGGGATCTGACTATTATTATCCTCTTTCGACTAACTCCTTACCTTCGTATTTTCTTATTATTTGTCTAAATTCTTCTGGTATAGGTATCGGCTTCCACGTCTCCTCATCTATAGCTACGTGTATGGACTGCCCTCTTGCTACGAGGCGATTCTCGCGTTTGTGATAAATGAGAAACTCGAAACGTAAGCTCGTATGCCCTATCTCGGCAATCCGCGCCTTTATGATGAGGACATCATTAAACTTTGCTGGCGAAACAAAATCACACGAAACATGCGCCACCACATTTGAAAAACCTTTTATAGGTCGTATCGCTTCTCCTAAACCTAAATTACGCAGGTAATCGACGCGGGCAACGTCCATATAGACAAAAAAATTGCTGTGAAAGACAATGCCCATAGCGTCCGTCTCAGGCAGGCGAACACGCAACTCCGTAGAGAAGTTAAACTTTTCTGGTGAGGCATCTTTTAATTTTATCATACTGGTAACTTTAAACTGTAAACTTCAAACTCTGAACTCACAATAAGTGAGGGTGGTGGGATTCGAACCCACGGCCACCGCCTTAAAAGAGCGATGCTCTACCGCTGAGCTACACCCCCTAAATGTTTTAACCTCTTGTTTCAACAGATTGCCTGAACAACCTATTGCATCCTTATAGCGTTTTTTATGGCTCTGTTCAAGGTTTTATTTGGTTTGGGTTTGCGAATGGGGGGGGGTATGTGGTATAATTAAAGAAGTCGTTTGTAATTGTGGTCTTCTCTGCGCAAAAGTTATAAACAGCGTAAAGGGGGAGAAAGGTAATAAGATGGTTCTACAACGTTATCGCATCTTAGTTGCGGATGATGAAGAGGGCATTCGCCACTTTATGTCCTCCTTCCTGAAGGAGCGTAACTACGAGCCCATCTTAGCTAAAGATGGCGAGGAGGCGTATAAATTAGCCCAGAAGGAACTGCCCGACCTTATTCTTCTCGACGTCTCTATGCCAGGTGCTAACGGTATCAAGGTTTGCCGACTGATTAAGATGCATCCCCAACTGCGATTAACCCCCGTTGTCCTCGTTACCTCGCTAAGCGACCTTGATAGCAGGATAGCAGGGCTCTCCGCTGGGGCAGATGATTTTTTCACCAAACCGTTCGAGCAGGCAGAACTCTCCGCTCGAATAAAATCGCTCCTTGCCCTAAAGCACTATACAGATGAAATGGAGCGAGCCGAAACAGTCATAACGAGTTTGGCTCTCTGCATAGAGGCGAGAGACCCATATACGGCGGGACATTGCGAGCGATTAGCACAATATGCGGTGGCATTGGGTAAAAGAGCGGGATTGATAGATGATGAACTGCGTGCAGTTCGGCTTGGAGGTATCCTACACGATTTGGGTAAGATTGG
>MHYJ01000121.1:7696-8332 GCA_001828445.1 Planctomycetes bacterium RBG_16_43_13 | reverse complement strand
CCTCAAGAGCGTAAGGTTGTTGAGGGGCATTCTATGATAGGCGCCAAACTCTGTAGCCCTCTAAAATCGTTCGATAACATTATCCCAGTAATCAAATACCACCACGAGAAGTGGAACGGGATGGGCTATCCCGAGAAACTGAAGGGTGATGCGATACCGATTACGGCACGCGTAATGGCGGTGGTGGATGTATTTGACGCCCTGAATACGCGGCGGTCATATAAGCCCGCCCTCTCGACTGATGAGTCGATAAGGATATTGCAGGAGGAGACAGATAAGGGATTCTGGGACCCTACTCTGGTGAAACATTTCATACAGGTGGTGAAGGAGGACTTGTAAAGATGGAAGAGGGGAAAATGAGCGTCAAATTTAATACAGGTGTCGTTGCCCTATTTAATCGCATTTCCATCGTCGCAGGTGCATTAGTCATCATAATTGGTTTACTTGTGCTTACCGGCTGGATGTTTAATATAACCGTATTAAAGAGCATCCTGCCCGGCTTGATTGAGATGAATCCTGCCACAGCTATATCGTTCATACTTTCGGCGGTTTCACTGTTATTATTATACAGTGAACAAATTGACAAACGAAGACGGCTTATTGGTCAATTTTTCGCCCTTGCTGTTATTCTGATAG
>MHYJ01000121.1:0-7640 GCA_001828445.1 Planctomycetes bacterium RBG_16_43_13 | reverse complement strand
AACAGAATGGCGCCTAACACCGCCTTTAACTTTTGCTTGATAGGGTTATCGTTGCTACTCCTTGATGTAGAGAGTAAGCACGGTTACAGGCCAGCACAGTTTCTCGTAATCATTGCCTTTTTGATTTCCATACTTGCTTTGTTAGGTTATGTCTATGGTGTTAAACAGTTTATAGGGATAGCCAGATATATTGGTATGGCGCTTCCTACGGCATCTGCGTTTATTATCATTTGTTTGGGTATCCTATCTATACGCCCTCGTCAGGGGATAATGACACTTGTTACGAGTGATAATATGGGTGGCATACTCATACGTCGTCTCCTGCCTGTGGCAATCTTGGCACCGTTCATACTTGGCTGGATAAGATTATTAGGAGAGCAGGCGGATATTTTTAGCTCTCTTGAGTTAGGGGTAGCGTCTCTTGTATTGGCAATCACTATTGTCTTTACGGTTTTGTTGTGGCGTAGCGCCAGATTGGTCTATAGGATAGATGCGGAGCGTAATTTAGCAGAGGAACAGTTACGCGAGCGGACTGCACAGCTTGAGACAGCCAATAAAGAATTAGAGGCATTCTCCTATTCTGTCTCGCACGACCTCCGCGCACCGCTTCGCGCCATAGACGGTTTTAGCAGGATGATTATAGAGGATTATGCAAACCGTTTAGACGAAGAGGGCAAACGGCTCCTCAATGTCATTAGGAAGAACACGCAGAATATGGGACAGTTGATTGATGACTTACTTGCCTTCTCTCGTATAGGTCGTAAGGAAATAGTAAGAGATGAGATAAATATGGCAGAGTTGGCAAAGACGGTCTTTGACGAACTCAAACCTCAAGCTAAGCAGGATACGACGCTGAAACTCGACGGACTTCCATCTGCATACGGCGACCGTGCCTTGATGCGGCAGGTCTTCGTCAATCTCCTGTCTAATTCTCTCAAGTTTACGAGATCACGCAATGAAGCCACAATTGAAATAGGTTGCAAGAAAGAAGGAGATAAAAACGTATATTTCGTCAGAGATAACGGGGTTGGATTTGATATGATGTATATAAATAAGCTATTCGGGGTGTTTCAGCGGCTACATAGTGTGGATGAGTTTGAGGGGACAGGCGTTGGGCTTGCAATTGTTCATCGCATCATACATAGGCATAATGGAGAGGTCAGGGCTGAAGGGAAAGTAGGCGAAGGGGCTGTATTTTATTTTTCTATTCCACTAAAGGAGAAGGAATAATATGGTAAATCCAAATGAAGTAGAGATACTTTTGGTTGAGGATAATCCGAGTGATGGGGAGCTTACGCTCAGGGCTTTAAAGAAACACAATCTTGTAAATAAGTTACATTGGGTAAAGGATGGTGCAGAGGCGCTGGACTTCATATTTGCCAACGGTTCTTATAGCGAGCGAAAGGTTGGAAGCCCTCTAAGAGTTATTCTTTTGGATTTGAAGCTTCCTAAAGTAGATGGGCTTGAGGTTCTACGTAGGATTAAATCAGACGAGCGGACAAAAACTGTACCAGTGGTGATTCTCACATCCTCGCGGGAAGAGAGAGATATAGTGGAAAGTTACAAACTCGGAGTAAATAGCTACGTTACTAAACCTGTGGAGTTTGAGAACTTTATTAAGGCAATTTCAGAGTTAGGACTATATTGGCTGTTATTGAATAAGATGCCGTCCTAACTAAAATAAGGGGAGGATTTTATGGATAAAGAACTTCGTATCCTGATACTCGAGGACGTCGAGACGGATGCAGAGCTTGTTGAACGCGAGCTTCGGCGAGGGAAGATACCTTTTACGTCGAAACGCGTGTGGACAAAGGAAGCATTCTTAAAGGAAATAGATGCCTTCACGCCAAACATAATTCTCGCAGATTTTAATTTGCCGCAATTCAATGCACTTGATGCCCTTAAGCTGTTACAGGGACTTAAAGCAGACATTCCGTTTATCCTTGTTACAGGGTCTCAATCGGAGGAGGTCGCCGCCGAATGTATAAAAGAGGGTGCTGATGATTATCTATTAAAGCAGAGCTTGAAACGACTCCCTACTGCTATCACTAATGCCCTCAAGAAGATAGAGGCAGAACGTGAGAAGGAGAAGGCAGAGGCACAGATTCAAACTCTTTATGAGCTTGGGAAAGTAAGGGATGTCTTGGCAGGGATGATAGTTCACGACCTACGCAATCCCCTTTCAGCAGTAATGGGATATATACAGATTATGGAGATGCAAAATGCAAAGTTAGATGACAAGATGAAGGAATATATACAGAATGCAAACAACTCCTGCCTTCGGCTCTTAGAGATGATTAATCAGATAGTTGATATAGTTCGTATGGAAGACGAAAGGATGCCAATAAAACTTATGAAAAGGGATTTAGTGCCTATAATCAGGATAAAGGTAGAACAATATACGGGAACTGCACAGGCAAATGGTATAAAGATTAAGGCAGAGATGCCATCCCAAGCGGTGGAGCTGGACATAGATTCACTTCTTATTGAGCGGATGTTGGAGAATCTTATCTCTAATGCAGTTAAGCATACACCCAGTGGGGGAGATATTACGGTTGGACTTGAGGTGCCTACTGATAAAAAAATTATTCTACTTTGGGTAAAGGATACAGGTGAAGGAATTCCACCAGAGTATCATAATACGATTTTTGAAAAGTATGGACATGCTGAGATAAAGACGAAGATGGGGCGCGTCTATGATACGGGATTGGGCTTGGTTTTCTGTCGTATGGCGGCAGAACTCCACGGTGGGAAAATCTATGTAAATAGCGAAGTCGGGAAAGGGAGCACTTTTACCGTAGAATTACCTCTAAAGAAATAGCTATCAGTTGCGTATTTTCCCGCTATTTTGTGTAATTCTACGCAGGTATTCTATTTAGCAACCTCTTAAAACAGCTAAATTTCGCATATTTTGGCTGGCATACCTCTTGCTCTATAATAAGTGTTGGATTTCCATTCTAATTATGACATACTCTACTTATACAAAACTAAAGATGCCAAAGATGGCGAAAGAGGCAGAGATAAAAAAACTTATTCTTCTCAGCGATATTACTGAGAAGATAAACAGGGGTAAAACGTTTGATGATGTCTTCGATATTATCTACGAAAAGCTCTCTGAAATAGTTCCATATAACAGAATAGGTGTGGCACTTGTTGATGAGGAGGCGGATAAGGTTACTCTTATGGTTGCGCGGTCGGATGGCGAGATGCATCTCAAACCGGGATACTCTGGCAGGATAAAGGGTTCAAGTTTGGAGCGATTGATAAAGTATGGCGAGACACGGATAATAAACGACTTGAAGGAATATTTGGATAAGAAGCCCACCTCCGATGCCACGCGGCTTGTGATTAAAGAGGGGATGGCTTCGAATCTTACCCTCCCACTCCTCATAGAAGGCAAGCCAACGGGGGTGATATTTTTCTCAAGCAGAGAGACAGATACCTACACAACGGAACATGAACTGTATCTAAAACTTATTTCTGGCCATATAGCTATAACGCTTGAGAAGGGCAGGATGATAGAGGAGTTGGAACGTAGGAATAAGGAGATTACATATACCTACGATATGCTCAAGGCCGCGCAGGACGAGCTTGTAAAGAGTGAGAGCTTGGCGGCTGTGGGCGAACTCGCCGCAACTATTGCCCACGAGATAAAAAACCCATTAGCAGGTATAAGCGGGGCAATACAGGTTATTGGGAATAATATAAAGAACGATGACCCACAAAAAGAGATAGTAGCAGAGATTTTATCACAAGTAAAACGTTTAGACGACACAGTGCGAGACCTGCTGATATTTGCAAGACCTCAGAAAATAGAGAGAGGGCGGGTGGACCTTGTAGAGTTAATAGAGAAGGTCTATCAGTTCCTAAAGACAGAGACGATTATGAAGGATATAAAGTTTAAGATAGAGCCACATAGCCCGATTACTATATCTGCCGATCCTCATCTCTTACAACAGGTCTTGATGAATATAATACAGAATGCCGCCCATTCTATGCCTCACGGTGGTAATATAACTATCGCAGTAGAAGAACGAATAGGGAATATACAAATTTCTATAAGGGACACCGGCACAGGGATACATCCTGCGAATATGGAGAGAATTTTCAGACCTTTCTTCTCTACAAAGGTAAGGGGAACAGGATTAGGGCTTGCCATATCACGTAAGATAATGGAGGCACACGGGGGCAGGATAAATATAGAGAGTGAATTCGGTAAAGGGACAATTGTATATCTAAACTTTACAAATATTGAGAGGTAATTTTATGGTAGAATACACTATACTAATCGTAGATGATGAAAAGCTAATAAGATGGTCTCTGACGGAGCGACTGCAGAAGGAGGGGTTTCTCACTAAAGAGGCGCAAGATGGTGCATCTGCCCTCGCTATGTTTGAGAAGTCAAATATAGACCTTGTCCTCCTCGACCTTAAACTTCCAGACACAGACGGCATATCTATTCTAAAAAAGATACAATCTCAGGATACAAACGTGCCGGCAATCATAATAACCGCATACTCTACTATTGACACTGCAGTAGAGGCGATGAAGGTTGGTGCCTACGACTACATATCCAAGCCGTTTAATATGGAGGAGTTAATAATAGGCGTTAAGCGTGCCCTTGAGGCGACATCGCTAAAAAGGGAGATGCACGATATAGTAACAGAGCAGAAGAGCAAATTCGGGCTCCAGAACCTTGTCGGTGTCAGTCAACCTATGCTCGACATATTTGAACTAATAAAAAAGATAGCGAAAAGCGATGCTACAACCGTTCTCCTGCGAGGAGAGAGCGGCACAGGCAAAGACCTGATAGCCAGAGCAATACACTATGAGAGCGCCCGTTCAGACAAACCGTTTATGACAATAACCTGCACAGCCCTTCAGGATACGTTGCTTGAGAGCGAGTTATTCGGACATGAGAAGGGCTCTTTTACAGATGCAAAGATTCAGAAAAAAGGGTTATTCGAACTCGCAAGCGGTGGCACAATCTTTATGGATGAGATAGGGGATATGTCCCCACCTCTACAGGCAAAGGTTCTGCGAGTCCTCGAAGAAAAGGCATTTAAAAGAATTGGTGGCACAGTGGACATAAAGATAGATGTCCGCATAATAGCCGCCACTAATAGAGACCTCGAGAAGGCGGTAGAAGAAAAGAAGTTTAGAGACGACCTCTATTACCGGCTAAATGTAGTGCCAATGTATATACCGCCTCTTCGCGAACGTAGAAAAGATATCCCGCTCTTGATAGACCACTTCATCGGCTACTACAACAGGGAGTTCAGAAAGTCCGTTAAGGGAGTGTCTGATGTGGCTATGGAGAAATTAAAGAACTATGTCTGGCCCGGTAATATAAGGGAGTTACGCAATGCGATAGAGCGGGCTATGTTGCTCGGTACAGGTGAAATCATAAGTGCGGATGATTTAGTGTTGGGGACAGACATCCGTAAATCGGATACGGAAAAGGGCAAACATATATTCAAACTTCCACAAGAAGGGACAGTAATAGATGAGGTGGAAAAGGACTTAGTAGTTCAGGCACTTGAGCGAAGCGGCTATAATCAAACAAGGGCGGCTAAACTGCTCGGCATAACTCGCGATAAGTTACGGTATAGAATGGAGAAATTCGGTTTATTGACGCATCAGGAGAATGAAACACCGGTAAAATAAACATCTTGAGAAAAAGAATTTTATGAAGACAGAAGAGGCAAGGTATCAAATAAAGGTGGTTGACAATGACCTCTGTGGCATACTGAAACAACTCACAGGGGAATGTTTCAAGATAGTCGATAAAATAGCAGGTGAAGGAAAAACAAACCTTGTGCTGTATCAGAATGTATTTAATGCCTGCACAAATTCCCTGAAAAAATATGTCAAGGCATTTGATGTTTGTGGTACTCAGACCCTCTGTGATGAAGGCATTTCTCCAACATATATGATGAAGAAGCACCCGGAGGCGAGGCAGAAAGATGTTATACCAACCACATCAGATAAGATAAAGCGATACGCTATAATTGGAATGGATATACCGCTTGAAAAATTTGTAAATCGTCTCGAGGCGGCTATAGTAAACGCTGTTTGTAAAACCGTCGAACATAAAAAGTGGCATGGGCTTGCGGGAGAAGTCAGAGAGGCGATAGAAAGGGTTCTTGGTAGGTGTCTATATAGTTCTACATCCTGTGGGTTGACAGACCTTTGTCAAAGGGGTGCTAAAGAATATGACCCATGGATATATAAGCCATCAAATCGGGCTAATGAGAAGAAATAGTAATTATATTGGTCTAAACAACTTCTAAAATCGACGGAATAGCGGTAGAAATGCGTGTAACGGCGTTTGGATGGTAAGGTATGACCAAAAACATTCCCCGAAGAAGGTCAACAATAGAGGATATTAAAAATGCGTGTAATGGGCGAGCTCGTGTCCCGAACAGGAGGTTCGGGATGCCGATTAAACAGGATGTTAAACACATCGGCATAACAGGCATAATTTTGGCTGGCGGTAGGAGTTCAAGGATGGGAACATCAAAGGCATTTGTGAAATTTCACGGTGTTTCTATGCTCGAGCGGATGATACAGATAGTGGCAACGGTCTGTGATGATGCTATAGTTATTGCCTCACAAGGACAACGGCTGCCAAAAATTGATGTGACGGTTTACCGTGATAAGATTCCTCATCAAGGTCCGCTTGGAGGGATGCTTGTCGGATTAGATAAAGCGAAAAACGACATCTGTTTTATAATATCTTGTGATATGCCATTACTCCAGCCAAATATGGTATCTTTTCTCCAAACCCTTCTAACGAAGAGGTTCGATTGTGTTGTCCCAGAGGTAGATGGTTATCTAAATCCCCTTTGTGCAGTGTATAGAAGGGGAATTCTACCAACTTTAGTGAGAGAATTTGAGATAGGGCGACGCTCCGCTTGTGGATTAGTAAGAAAGTTGAGGACAAAGATTGTATCCAGAGTACAATGGAGCAAGGTTGCCCCGAACGGTTTATCTTTTGAAAATGTAAATACACCTCGTCAGTTGAAAAATTTAGAGGATGCGGTTTGTTAATAATACATATTTTTTTGTGAAAGGGAAGGATATGAGTAAACTACTTATAGTGGCAGTTGTAGTAGTATTTACACCTTGCGTGTTATCTGCCCAGGATGGAGAGGCAGGAAGAAGTAGTCAAGAGAAGAAAATAGAGGAACTGCAGAAACAGCTTGAACAGATGCAAAAACAGATGGCAGAGACACAGAGACAGCTCGACCAAATGCGGAAAGAAATGGATGAGCAAAAGAAAACACCATCCGTAGAGGTAAAGAAAGAGGATATACAAAAGGCGCTTGCTGACTATGAAAAGACCAAAATCCCAAGGGTAGAATTCCACGGCTTGACATTCGCACAATACGGCTACGAGATGGCAGGTGAAAATAGAGATAAGAACGAGTTTGATGTTACCAGAACATACCTATGGGGATTAGCCACATTGGATGATAATACACAGATGCGTATAACAATCGACTCTAAAAGAGATGATACATCAGGCGATAAAGAGTTGGAGGTTTTTGTCAAACACGCATGGCTTAGTTATAAGGGATTATACCCAACATCCGAGATAAAGTTCGGGTTAGTTGATTTGGGCTGGGTTCCCTATA
>MHYJ01000120.1:28214-35501 GCA_001828445.1 Planctomycetes bacterium RBG_16_43_13 | reverse complement strand
TTCATTTACTGTGGAATTTAAGACACTTAAGAGGCGCCCTCAGTCCTGTAGAGTCTATTGAGAGGTTTTTGGCATACAAGGAGATGATTAAAACACTGGATAATTTATGGGATGTGGGATATGAGGTTCTCGACATATATTATCCGGAGGATATAAGGCAGGGCGAGGAGTTATGGTCTGTTGATGTTTATCAGGATGAGATAAATGAACGATGCCGCCTGAACTGGACCTGGACAGTAATCAGCAAGAAAGAGTTAGAGGCAGAGGGTGAACAGGAAGACCACCAGCCGGAATCGGCTATTGTTATAGATGCGCCATTTTCTGAGGATGCAATAAAAGATGCCATCGAGAAATGGCTAAATGGGAGGGGATATAGCTTCAATGTCAGGCTGATTACGGTCAAAGAGGCAAAGGGCTCCGGTCTGTTAAAAAAACTAAGAAACCGGGTCAAAAAGATTGGCAGGGAAGAAACAATACCATTAGAGGATGTTGAGAAGCAATTATCTGAAGAGGATATTAAAGAGACAGTAAAATTTATAGAATCAAGAAAAGACAGGAGGGTATTTTACTATGAAGGTCTTTATGGGTCCCTCGTGCCCGATATTGAAAATGACAGGCTCGTAGGCAAGATTGAAGGCATAGATAGAAATATAGTCTATGAAGGCAAGACAGTGGGAGAGTGTGAAAACAAATTCAGAGACGCTGTTTCTGTATATTTAAAGACTATACAGGAATAACTTTCCTGACAACAGTACAAAGCCAGGGGTAAAAAAATTAGATAAAAGGGGATAGTCCCCTTTTTCATTACCTCTTTACTTTTCTTTATTCCTCTTGCTTAGACTTCCGGAGTGTAGTATTTTTTTGCCATGAAGCTGTCGAAATTACAGGTTTCGCAATTAGCTGAATTCGCCTCTCAAAACAGCATACGTTTTATTGTGCTGTTTGGGTCACAGACCCAGACTATTTCACGGGAAGGGGCTGATTTTGACATCGCTGTCTCAGTTCAGGGAGGAAAATCGTTTATGAGCGATTTTGAGCTCTACTCGCAACTTCTTGATGGTTTAAGCACGATCCTTGAGATACCATACGAGAAAACAGACCTTTCAGACCTGGATAACGCCAATATCCTTCTAAGATACGAAATTACACGCAGCGGCATACTTCTCTATGGAAATGAACTGGATTATCTGGAACTGAAATCCTTTGCCTTTCGTGATTATATAGATGCAGGAAAACTCAACGACCTTGAAGCGCTGCTTATCAGTAAGAGACAAAGAATGATTTCAGATGCCCTTGCTTGCTGAAATAATATCAAGCCGAGCAAATCTCACGAAGCGTGGGAACCAGGAATATCCTGGTGCATAAATATGACAAGGTAGATTATCCGAAAGTTTACGATTCAGTCTCCGATTGTCTGCGGGACTATCATTAGTAAGGGGATAGTCCCCTTTTGATTTTATGAGATGCTGAAACGAGTTCAGCATGACAGGGGTACCATATTATGGGTTTTTCAACACCCTGCTAAGGCCTGAACTCGAATTTCTCAAGCTTCATGAAAACAAAATATCCCTCGCCTGGCACAATTGAGAAATCCACTCCCACCGGCTGGCCGTTTTCATAAGCTGCGGTGTCAAAGCGTCCTGTGGCTGGATTGAACCTCTGGATGCTAAAGACATTTTCACTCCCAAGATTATTCAAAACCTGGAATGCCGTCATATCCGGTGGAGCACAGGGGATTCCTATCATGTTGACTCCTTCAAGCAGGTCAATCCCGGGACAATCGTTCGTAAAATATAGATCTACCCCTTTCTCAACCTTCGAGTAGATAATAAGGCCATCCCCATTTACGATCTCAAAATCATCCCCCTCAGGTTCACCCGAGGCGTTGTATCTGACAAACTTTAATGTTTGAACTGACCGGTCGAGCTGATAGATGCTCTCTATTTCACTCTGGTCTCCCAGCATTCTGATAAACTCAAAGGCCGTCAGCGCAGGATTGACCCTGCCGGTATATTGGATGACATTAAATCCTCTCAAAAGGTGAAGGGTTCTGGTCACCGGGCTGGAGGCAGGGTCCTGAGGGTCAGTATCCCACCGGTATTCGTCGAGATTGATCACTCCATCCTGATCAGAGTCCTCCGCCGCATCGAGGCTGTTTATGGGATCTAAGCCATGCCGGATCTCCCAGTCATCCGGTATTGCGTCATTGTCATCATCAGGGTCACATGCATCGCCGACTCCGTCACGATCCTCATCCCCCTGGTCGCTATTGGCTACCGCAGGGCAGTTGTCAGACATCCCAAGGACGCCGTCGCCATCGAGATCGGGCACTGTCTGGCACTCAGGACTTTCATAGTTCGTGCCGGCGCAGTACCAGCTTAATGCCGCTGTCAGATCAACGTTGATCATCACCCCGCCTGTCACAGGATTTTTTATGGCAAATGTCTTTAGATTATCATAGAACGGGATGATGACATGAAAATTCTCATTGTCTGTAATCATCGCCTCGTCTCCAAGTTTTATGCGTGGGTCCCAGATGCCGAAACTCCCCATCACCTCTCCCCTCGCAGATACGGCCTCACCCGTAAAATGCCCGTATTGGAGCCCTAAATCAGGGTGATCATCAACGACACCTGCACCGAGAAGACTGATTGCGTCATTTGCAATATTGAAATTCATGAGAACGCCTTTTGTGCTGCTGGATGACCAGTTGTTGAACACATAATTGATCCTTCTCACGTCAGCTTCGTAAAAACGGTACGAATTGCAACTGCATGTCATGACATCCTCGTCAGGCGTGTCAGGATCATACCTCCACCAGTTCTCCCATAACATGCCACCCACACTATCCCCATACCAGTATCCCGCTGAGCACCCTTTGCTGGGGTCCTCTATCTTCCTGCAGGTACCCAGCGTAAATCCCCCGGAAGATGCGCTGCTCTGGCAGGCTTCCTTTGAACTCCAGACATTTGAATACGTCCCAAGCTGCGTATAATATGTATCTCCACAATACTCATCCACAAGTCCGAATACTGAATGCATTGTTTCATGCACCTTAACATCCAGTTCGGATGCCCTGGCTATCCAACTACTTGGAGGTCCCAGCGCATTGGCACATCCTTTTGAATCTGTTCGTGAAAGAATTCCCGCAGAATCGTAAAAAGGGACAAGCTTCGGGAAGTACTGTGGTTCTGTAAGCTTACAAAGATCACATTTGATTCCTCCAGTACAGAACCCGCACTGAAAAAGCCAGTTCCAGTACTCTAATTCACCTGGCAAATAATGAGAACAGCCGGAACCAAAACCATACCCTCCCTTATATTTATAAAAATTAAACTTATCTTTATAGCCGGAGGGGAGCGGATCTACTGACATATTGTCCATCGTAAAATATCCGTCCCGGATCGTATCTATCACCAGGGAATTGAATCCGGACATATAGTCAATATTGCCTTGATTCTTAAAATCTTCATGAGGAATAAAGACAATATCTATCTTCCCACTGTTGGGCTTGCCCTTGATCCGCACCGGCTCCACACTGCTCCCACACCAGGTACAGGCAACGCATGACGAGCAAACGCCACCGCAATCAACACCCGTCTCATTCGCCCCCTGTTCGACATCATAACAGTCGCAGGCATCTCCTGTTCCGTCATTGTTTATGTCACCCTGATAAGGATTGTTGTGATCCGGACAATTATCGCAATCCGCGCCTCTGCCGTCTCCATCATTATCATGGCTGAATATCGTGGGCTTGGGGTCCTGGGTATCCACACAGTCGTCATTGTCATCATCGTTATCACAGGCATCCCCGAAGGAATCATTATCATGATCCGCCTGGCCGTAGTTGTAGACGTAGATACAGTTGTCGCAACTATTCCCAACGGTGTCCCCATCAGAGTCGGTCTGTGTCGGATTGGCCGCGTTGGGGCAGTTGTCGCACACATCGCCGAGACCGTCGCCATCCGTATCCTTCTGATCCGGATTATATTTGGCGGGACAGGTATCGCACGCGTCACCCGCCCCATCGCCTGATAAGATATCGCACTCGACAACACCGCCCAGAATCTTACACACCAGTTCTTTATCCGAGTCCATCTGGTCCGGATTGGCAACGCCAGGACAGTTGTCCTCCGAATTTACGATACCGTCATTGTCGCAGTCAATGAGGCATAAGAAGAATTTTTCCGGAATGGAAACGAATACCTCGTTACTGTTTTTGTACGTGACAGAATAGCTAAAACCATCGGGATATGGCCCCCCGCTGTATCTGCATGATGTGTCGAAACATTCATTGACAAGCAGGCCGTTTACAAATATCTGAATGTCAGGAGACGGGATGAATCTGACAGAATAGCTTACGTCCATCGTTATGACATCTTCTGATGTCGGGCTGGAAGGAGTAAGGATGATGTCGATCTCATCGCACGCATCCCCAACCCCGTCTCCGTCCATATCTCCCTGGTCAGAATTGATATTGGAAGGGCAATTGTCACAGGCATCGCCGACGCCATCCCTGTCCGCGTCCTTTTGCCGGCTATTGGAGGCGGAAGCGCAGTTATCGCAGGCATTCATTATACCGTCTCTATCAGTATCCGACCCGGAAGTCGCAGGACATTCAGGATCAATGGAGATAACCGAGAGGTTAAAGGACTGTGTGGCAAATTCCGCGGTTACGTTGTCCTCAACGCGTATCGAGACCCCCCGCGTTCCAACGTCACTGAGTATAGGCAACCACCTTAAAATGAGTACCCCTTCTATAAATTCTGCGGTCATCCCGGCAGGAAGGTCAAGGGTGTACGTCAACTGATTTCCGGAAGGATTCAGCACCTCAACCGGATACTCATACAAAACCCCAACCGTCGCATCAGTTACAGGCCTGCTCGTTATGCTGGGAGCATCGGCGTATGCCCGGCCATAACTGGCCAATAGCGAAATGGTCGCTGTCAAAAGAGTAATAAGGAATAATTGTTTTGAGTTTTTCATGTTTTTATCCTCATGCTCCCCCCCTCACCCTGCCCTCTCCCCAGAGGAGAGAGGGGCTGTCAGTGTTCACGGTCGCGAGTTCTCAATACATGATATAAGCTCCGGCGTCTGCGCCCACCCGCATGTCCCCTGATTGCAACCACAGGTGGTGATGTTCGGGTCTTGGTAGCAGGCATATTCCTCCAGCCATTCGCAGGTGGTGATCATAGGCTCTGAGGCGCAGACCTGGCCGGAGCAGCCGCTTACGATGCAACCTGAATCCACGACGCACTCTGTTCCACCGGCGCCTTGAAAATTAAGGGTCTCGGGCCTGACAGTCGGAATACCCTGTTTCATGAACACAAAATATCCCTCACCTGCCTTAAACGAAAAGGCTGTGCCGTTTGTCACGCCACCTGAATAGTTAGATGTTTCAAATCTGCCGTCAGTATAATTAAACCTCTGGATTGTGGATATAAGCGTCTCATCTCCGATAGCACCCATTACCTGGAAGGAATTTAAACGCGGCGGCATGCAGACGCTTCCGACAATGTTTGTCCCTGCATACAATTCCCAGACAGGACAGAAGGTGGATGTGAACGTTATTAGTGCATCCATATTTGCGTAGATAATCATCCCCACCTGGCTCTGCACTGCCGGCAGGGAGATGTCCTGGCCATAGAAATTGCCGCTGTTGTTATAGCGTCCCTCTGCAAAAGTCTGACTACTGGGATCCAGGACAAGAATACGCGAGATAACACTACTGCCGCCTAACTCTTTCATGAGGTTCATCAGCGTCTCATAGTAGAGCGTCTCTGCCGGGAAGCTTACCAGGTTGAAGCCTTTTCTCAGGCTCAACATGGTATCTCCGGGGAATGAAGCAGGGTTAAAGGGATTGCTTTTGGCCGCGACCTCTTCCTGGTTTGTGAAACGATCCCCATCCGGGTCCAGATCTGCATCATTGACCAGTGGATTAAGTTTGCTTAATATCTCCATTCCGTCTGGTATACCATCGCCATCCGTATCCGGGTTCATTGGGTCTGTGCCTGCGGCAAATTCTTGCTGATTTGTAAGCCCGTCTCCGTCAGGGTCATCATCTGGATGACGCTGATCTGCCGGAATATTGGGATGTCTCGCTAACCACGCCTCATATGCTGACTCCGTGATAAATGTCCACACAGGGCCATGTGTATCGCCTTCTGAACTCTTTGCAACTACCATCCAGTGATAGGTGGTACTGTAAATAAGTGGAGAACCTGGTGTGTGTGAAGTATCCACCAGATCAGATGAGAGAGGCGCAGCAGGTTTCTCTTCCCCATCCAGCCATAGATACAGGTCATGAGTGTCAGCGCCGTATCCTGCATTCCATGACAAGTTATTCGTTACCGGAACTCCTTTTGCACCATCAACCGGTACTGGATTGGAAGGGGCAAGGTTCAATACAGTTGTCGCTGTATCCGCCTCAGCCGGCGAAGACTCCACGTTGCCGGCATTATCTCTGGCGATACTATAGAATCTATAAGTATGGCCTGGTTGCCCTGTGAAAGTAGCATAGGCATCTTGAACTTTGTTAATCCACAGCTCATACGGTCCTCCATTATCCGCGACATATATGTCATACCCGGCCAGGCCGGAGCCTCCCCCATCATCCTCTCCTGACCAATTGACTGAAAAGCTCTGGCTAAGCATATCAGCAGGCAGTTGGGCTATCGTACTGGCGGGTGCGATGCCATCTACAGTATTGGATACGTCATTCGTTTCTAAAGGTTCATTAGTATCAAAAATAATCGAGGCCCTGTTAATAATGGGTGTACCGGTTGGCAGTCCACCTTTGGGTTTAATGGTAAATATGACATGCCCTTCCCCGCTATGATTGGCATCATTCGGGGGCAGGAATCCGAGGAGAGGGTTTTCCGGTGGCCGGCCTGTTGACGGATCAATGGTAGTAAAGTACCAGTGAACCTGACCCGTCAGGATATTTATGCCTGCATCAACATCAAGGAGCATATTGTTGTAATCCGGCCCCAGACTGAGCCGTGTCTGGTAGAAGCTCCGGTTCTCAGGAATGGTGATCACCGTCTTGCCAAATGCGATCTCACGCAGGCGGAAGGTACGCCAGTCCAGGTCCGGATCCAGTTGGTCTGTGATCCTCACTTCATGAGCTGGCGAGGTAGCGGTAGCTACGTTTTCAAAATTAATGGTATAAGGCAGGATCTGATTCCCTGCCACAAATCTCATCTCTCCGAAACCGGCTGGGCCTACCTTGTCATTTGGATCTACTGATCGAGGGACATTAACTTCCGCATTATCACAGGGACAATC
>MHYJ01000120.1:20784-28110 GCA_001828445.1 Planctomycetes bacterium RBG_16_43_13 | reverse complement strand
ATCAGATGTCCACTGTCTACAGGACCTGCAGTCATCAAAAGACGAACTCGTACCGTCGCACTCTGGATACCATTTGGAACTGTGACACTTGATGGTAACATTGCTACAGCATTAATAACCGGGCCATCTGCTCCCTTACTAAGAACAGTCTCTGGCGTTTGAATGAGATTAGAACTGAAGTATCCATCATCTGGATCTAATGTCGCAATGTATTTCAAGTCTCCTGCGCTACTCAAACTATTCTTGGGAAACTCAAAACGCACCTCATCACCTTCAGTCACAGTTAGAGTAAAAGTAGGCGCAGCTTTAACTTCTTCTGATGCCAAACAGGGTAATAAAACAACAATTAGTAACCAGAATATTATAAATTTAAAATATTTGAGAATCATTGTTCACACTACCTCGTGATTTTGCTAAAAACCTTTTTAATATTTTTAGTTAAAGTTACACGTTTTTCACACTCTTCACTCTTTACCCTGCATTCTTCATTCTTAAAACAGACTATCCTCTTTTACCATCATTCAAAAGAGTATTATGTGTATTTAATCCCCCTACATTGAAACATTTAAAGAACTTTCATAATTACGGTAAAGTATAGATTACAGAGTATCCATGTTTTTCAATCCTATATTTCCATATACCTAATGTTGGAGAATACTCCCATACTTCTCTTGTAATTGTATGCGGGCCAATTAAAGGCCTAATTACGTCTAATACTGGATCTATAAAATAATATTTTTGCGTAGCCTCGACAATATCGTCGGTATAAGGCTTTATGAAACCATCAAATGGTGAATGGGTATCCCAAAAGTCGTCATTTTTGTAAAAGCAATGCTCTGAGTCACCTGCTTTTTCCCCTATCGTACATTTTTTATCTACTGGGTTCGTGAATGGGGCATCTTTATAAGGCGGTGAACTTGGACAAAATGCATCAGCCAGTTGACATATCTGTAGTATTGGAAACGTAACAATTTCTTGGATCTTATTCCCATTTATATCTGATAACTTTCCTGACTCTGATTCCATTGTATAATGTGCTTTCATAATCCCATCTGAAGAATTATCACAGCTATTTGGGGGATTGCACTCAATACCAGTAAGCTTAAAAGTATTAAATATAGGCCATGTTCTGACAGTAAACACATCACTCGCTAATTCCGAACCATGTAGCTTTGCGGATAACATTATGTTATCTTCCTCACTACTATTCGTCACACCTCTTATTACTATGGCTGACGTCGATTGAGAAATAGATATAGTCGCAGATCCACTTTGCGAACCATTATCAAACACTGCAGATCCAACTCCACGTAAAGTGGTTAATTCCAATGTGATAGCTTCCCCTCCTGGTAAAGGAGAAGGAGTTAATATTACTTGTACACTGAAGCTATTAGCATTTGGCGCATTGGGTGGCAAAATTGGAATCCTTAAAATATCACCTATGTTCACAGTCACCCCAGAAACAACAAATTCATCATTCGTAGGCACATAATGAACTGCTGCCGCGACAAGACCAGGAAGAAACAGAAAAACTGTACTCAATAGAATGCATATATGTATTTTCAGTCGCTTCATTACGGCCCCACATTCCTTTCTGTGTCAATCTCGAATTGAAATAGTGTGTCCACGGAATAGATCACATCTCCAAAATGCTGTTTAATCAAAGTGGCATCTTCGGCAAGAACTCTTAAATAATCTCCCCATGTAGTTCCCATCCTTGCCTTCAAAGCAGTCCACAAAATGGCCCATTCATTTGGATCCATATCTCCTAACTTGTATCTTTCTTCGTCAGCGTCCCAATCGTTCTTTTCGTTGCTGTTTGCCAGCCAGGTTTCGTATCTGAAATTCATCGTACCACCTTGCTGAAAACCTTTGGAATATACAGGAATACTAAAACTCATTCCTGGCCGCAGAATTCCAGGTGGACCATCAAAACTTACGGCAAGTATCCTGATGGGCCTGTCTATGGGCGCTTCTTTGGGATACAGTGATAAAAGCGCATGGTTGGCACTTGACACCTTTATGAATGGAGGGATCATATCTGCATCACCTGTATTGGCATACTCAAGCCAAACTGTAAAATCACGACCTGGACGAACAGACGATGGCGTTATTAACCTCACTTGTATTCTTGGACCTTGACCAGAAGTAACCTCAAAGACATCTGCAGATTCAGTAGTTAAACCGTCTGTATTTATAAGTCGAAGATCATAAAATCCCGGAGTGAGTCCCCTCAGATCGAATGTTGCATAGATCTTTACTCTATCCACGTAGTAAATACTCTTGGCTGAAGTGATCTGACCATTTACATCAATCAATTCTGCATCTATGCCGTCTTTGAATCTTGCCCCATTGATTTCAATCGTTATGTCGCCCACATTGCCGCCTTTATCAGGCGATAATCTCCGGACTGAAAAATTCAATACCGAGGCCGTGATCGTGTAATCTGCCTTTACTTCCGGAACTGCCTCACCACGCACAAGGATATAATATGTACCCGCCTTGGTGTCCGAAACGGAGATTTCCTGATCAGGTTTAAAGGGCGCACTGTAGAGGTAATCAAAGTCAATACGGTCGGGTATAGCGCCATAGCGGACAAAGAGTTCATTTGAGCTGTCAACAGACTCGCTATCCAGCATAATCAACAGGTCTTCCCCTTCCGGCACATTGACCTTGTAATAATGCCCTGTACCGGTACCGAGCTGAGATGCATAGGAAACACCCGGGGTCAACTCGATGACATCTATGACGATAGTGCCGGTTGAAACACTACTGTTATTGTTCTCACCCAATTTTTCAAGGACATTATTCTTTATATCCGTACGGACAATCACATAATAGCTTCCAGGCATAATCCCTGGGAGTTCAGCCGTGATGGATGCTGTATAGCTTCCCTCTGGTACGATTGTCCCGTTATGCAGAACAGAATCTATCATGACGTCATTGATGTCCCATGCGCTGTCTGAAGAAAGATAGATGGCATCATACCACTGGCCCACTGCGTCGGAATCCCCCTGGTTTGTAACCGACCAATTGATGGTCGCTGACCCACCGGGCAGGCCGGATGCAGGCACAACGATTTGAGAGACTATGAGGTCTGACGGAGGCGGCTGTGTGACATTGATAATTGTCTGTGCCCGCAGGACATTGTTATTCTCATCAGAATGTTCATAAACACTGTTCTGACTGTCTGTATAAATAAAAACATAATATGGCCCGGCAAGGCCAGAAGGGATTTCGACCTTCGTGCTTGCACCGTAACCCTCACCGGGTGAGAGTGATCCACTGTGCTGTAAATAGCCCAATTTATAGGCTGAAGAAATACTGAATATGTAATTTCTGGATAGATACACCGCATCATACCAGCTTGATCTGTCCGTTCCCCCTGCTCCGCTGTTTGATACTGTCCAGTTTATTGTAATGGGCTGACCGGCCCAGCCGTTCTCAGGCGCATTAATAGATGTCACTCCAAGATCAGACCAGGGTGAAAGCCCTATATCAACAGGACTAATGCCGTAACCGTTGTTATTTGACTCGCTAACCTCATTAACCTTGTTATAAAAATCAGCAACAATAAAAATGTAATAAGACCCCGAAATGCCATTGGGTAAGATAAAGTCCTTCGTTCCGTTATAGGACGTGTTGGAATCCAGAACAGAGGAATGATAATAAGAACCGAGGAGGATATCGGTATTGGTATCGAGGGTCCCATCACTGGAAAGAAAGACCGCATCGTGCCAGATAGAAGTTCTTGTGCCCCCCTGACCTGAGTTTGTCACGGTCCAGCTTATCGTAACAGGCTTGCCGGAAGAACCTGAGGCTGGAACGTTAACGGCAGTCACCTCCAAATCAGGCAGAGGTAAAGGCTCGATCTCTATCGTCTTAGAGGCAGAGTTATTATTTTCATTGACATCTTCGTATACCTGGTTTGCGGCATCAGCCAGAACAAAGAGATAATTTGTCCCTGATGTCCAGTACGGTAACGTTACCAATTGACGCTGGTTGTAGCTCCCAACAGGCGCAATAACACCGCTATGAGTAAAAGTGCCGAGGAGTGTATTATCCCCCCCTGTATTCAACTGATCATCAGCAGAAAGATAGATGCGGTCGCTCCAAAGATTGGCTGACGTATCACCCTGGCCTGAATTGGATACCACCCATGTAACCTCAATCCGCTTATCTGCTTGCGCCGTTGGCGGCGCTTCAACAGAGGTGACCACAAGGTCTGAAGGGGTTAGAGATGGAATTGGAGGTGGAGGAGTTAGTGCAATGTCTATGACACCAGGGCTATGACCAACATTATTCCCATCCCACGTATGCTCAAACACCGTCTTGCCTGCATCGGTGAAGACGAGCACATAGTATTTGCCAGATATCCCGTTAGGCAATGTTATGCTCCGGTTCTGAGTGTAGCCCTCCCCTGCATTCAGTATCCCGCTATGTCCGAAGCTCCCAAGGGGGATATCCGTTTCCGTTTCGAGAGTTTGATCAGCAGACAAATAGACGGCATCCATCCATGAGCCGGTATCCGTGGGGCCCGCGCCATTGTTTACCACAGTCCATCCCAATGAGATTGCTTTCCCGGATGAGCCTGCGGCCGGTATTGTAATCTGTGTCACCTCAAGGTCAGGAGGTGGACTGAGTGTGATTTCCAGCGGTGTCGGACTTAACATCACATTGTTATTCTCCCATGCATGTTCATAGACGTTATTATTTACGTCAGTCACCGCAAATATATAGTAAGTCCCTGAAACACCAACAGGAAGATTATATGTCTGACTTTGACTATAGCTCTCATCTGAACTTAGAATACCTGTATGGTAAGAGGAGCCTAACCGGTAATCTGTAGTAGTATTTAATGTCTGGTCTTGAGAGAGATAAATACTATCATACCAGGCTGAAGATATTGTTGGCCCTGTCCCGTTGTTTGTAACTTTCCAGTCTACAGTAACAGGCTGGCCGGACCATCCGGTAGGAGGACTGATGATGGATGTTGCCTGAAGATCCGGAGGGGGAGAGAGATTGACCTGCATCGGGGTGGCGTTGAATCCGGTATTATTGTTCTCATTGATACCTTCATTAACATGGTTGAGCGAATCCGCTTTAACCAGGACATAATAAGAACCCGTAAGATCTATAGGCAATTTAAACTCATGGGTCTGGACATAACCTTCTCCAGGGTTGAGATAGCTGATATTAGGGAAGTTCCCAAGGTAGATATCACCAGTCCCCACTGTAGTATCCGGCGAGAGATAGGCGTAATCATACCATCCGGCCGTCTCAGTTGAACCTTCGCCACGATTCATTACCGTCCAACTGAAAGAGAAGGTCTTGCCTGACCAGGCAATAGAGGGAACTTCTACAGATGAAATCTGCAGATCCGGTTTGGGCAGCACAGGAGCACGTCCTGAGCCAGTCAGCGAAACAGTAAGAATCCCTTCATCAGGGTCATCACTCCTGATCGTAAGTGTGCCGGAATCAACACCTTCAATATAAGGGGTATACCTTACAGTCACAGTGGCCATCTCACCTGGATTTATTTGAATGGGCAGAGGAGGAGCAGTAACCGAAAAACTCAGGCTCTCACTGGTAATGCCGGACACGGTAAGAAGTTCAGAACCTACATTGCTTATCGTGATATCCTTATCCACCGGGTGACCTATCACACTTTCGCCGAAATCGAGAGAGGTAACTGGAATATGGATATCAGGATATTTGTCACATAGATCGCCAATACCGTCATTGTCTGTATCCTGCTGATCAGGATTCGGTATTAAGGGACAGTTGTCACATGAATCTCCTATCCCGTCACTATCACTATCAGCTTGATCTGGATTGGAAGTTGTCAGACAATTATCACAAACATCTCCTATCTTATCCCCATCACCGTCTCTCTGGTCAGGATTATATGTATTTGCGCAATTATCCAGAATATAGGCAGGTAAAATGTTTAAAAGAATCGATATAGCGTTACCGGCGAAGTTTGCTACGGCTAAGTCCACATCCCCATCCCCATCTAAATCCGCATCAAAGACAGACCTAGGACTTGCCCCAACCCCATAGTATACCGCTGCCGCAAAGGTCCCATTCCCATTGTTCTTTAAGATCGAAACAGTACTGCTACTGTAATTTGCCACGGCTAAGTCCGCATAGCCATCACTATCTAAATCAGATGCAAAAACAGAATAAGGACCTGACCCGGCCGCATAGTATACCGCTGCTGCAAAGGTCCCATTCCCATTGTTCTTTAAGATCGAGACATTATTGCTACTATTTTTCACGGTTAAGTCCGCATCCCCATCCCCATCTAAATCCGAAGCAAAAACAGAATAAGGACCGGACCCGGCCGCGTAATTTACCGCCGCCGCAAACGTCCCATCCCCATTATTCTTCAGAATAGAGACGTTATTGCTACTGTAGTTTGCCACGGCTAAGTCCGCATCCCCATCCCCATCTAAATCCGCAGCAAAAACAGACATAGGACTTCTCCCAACCACATAGTTTACCGCTGCCGCAAAGGTCCCATTTCCATTATTCTTTAAGATCGAGACATTATTGCTATTCCAGTCGTCTGAGTTTGCCACGGCTAAGTCCACATCCCCATCCCCATCTAAATCCGCAGCAAAAACAGACCGAGGATTTGCCCCAACTGCATAGTTTACCGCTGCCGCAAAGGTCCCATTCCCGTTGTTCTTTAAGATCGAGACAGCACTGCTGTTGTAATTTGCCACAACTAAGTCCGAATAGCTATCCCCATCTAAATCCGCAGCAAAAACAGACATAGGATTTGCCCCAACCACATAGTTTACCGCTGCCGCAAAGGTCCCATTCCCATTGTTCTTTAAGATCGAGACAGTACTGCTAACCCAGTTTGCTACGGCTAAGTCCGCATCACCATCACCATCTATATCCGCAGCAAAAACAGAATAAGGACCTGACCCAACCGCGTAATTTACCGCCACCGCAAAGGTCCCATTCCCGTTGTTCTTTAGAACCGAAACCGTGTAACGATCAAAGTAGCTATCAGAGTTTGCCACGGCTAAGTCCGCATCACCATCACCATCTATATCAGACGCAAAAACAGAATAAGGACCTGACCCGGCTGCATAGTTTACCGCTGCTGCAAAGGTCCCATTCCCGTTGTTCTTTAGGATTGAGACATTATCGCTATTCCAGTATGAGTTTGCCACGGCTAAGTCCGCATCACCATCACCATCTATATCCGCAACAAAAACAGACCGAGGATTTGTCCCAACCCCATAGTTTACCGCTACCGCAAAGGTTCCATTCCCGTTGTTCTTTAAGATCGAGACACTATTGCTACTG
>MHYJ01000120.1:20557-20754 GCA_001828445.1 Planctomycetes bacterium RBG_16_43_13 | reverse complement strand
TTGCTACTGTAGTTTGCCACGGACAAGTCCGCATCACCATCACCATCTATATCCGCAACAAAAACAGACTGAGGATTTGTCCCAACCGCATAGTTTACCGCTGTCGCAAAGGTTCCATTCCCGTTGTTCTTTAAGATCGAGACACTATTGCTACTGTAGTTTGCCACGGACAAGTCCGCATCACCATCACCATCTAT
>MHYJ01000120.1:0-20457 GCA_001828445.1 Planctomycetes bacterium RBG_16_43_13 | reverse complement strand
TTTGCCACGGACAAGTCCGCATCACCATCACCATCTATATCCGCAACAAAAACAGACCGAGGATTTGTCCCCACATCATACGTCCTTGCGGCGTAAAACTCGACCTCCACATCTCTCTTCCTTCCATAATGACAGATGCCATCGCCATCAATGTCGTTATCCGGATCATAAGGACATGTATCACAGTAATCTCCTATGCTATCTCCATCTGTATCAGCCTGGTCACGGTTACTGACTGAAGGACAGTTGTCAATATCACCGCAGATCCCATCACCGTCCACATCATTGTTAGCCGGATTATCGGGACAAACATCACAGACATCTCCAATCCTATCACCATCTCTGTCACCCTGATCAGGGTTGGCTATAGAAGGACAGTTGTCAATATCACCGCAGATCCCGTCACCATCCGCATCATTATTCGGATCATCGAGACAGACATCACAGGCATCTCCTATCCGATCCCCATCACGGTCTTGCTGGTTGGAATTCAAGATTAGGGAACAATTATCACAGGCATCTCCTATCACGTCATCGTCTGTGTCTCGTTGATCAGAATTTGAGATTAAGTGACAGTTGTCACACGAATCTCCTACTCCATCGCTGTCGTTATCTGACTGATCCGGGTTGGATATTGTCAGGCAGTTATCACAGGCATCACCTGTCCCGTCAACATCACCATCAGACTGATCTGAATTGGGCGCTACCAGGCAGTTATCACATTCATCTCCAACTTCATCACTATCGCTATCCTTCTGATTAAAATTTTGTACAGTAAGACAGTTGTCACACACATCGCCTATCCTATCGCTATCAGCGTCAAACTGATCAGGATTGTAAATATTTGCACAATTATCCAGAATATAGCTGGATAGAATATTAAAAAGAATCGAGACTTTATTATTAATAGAGTTTGCCACGGCTAAGTCCGCATCCCCATCCCCATCTAAATCCGAAGCAAAGATAGACCGAGGAGTCATCCCTACCCCATAGTTTACCGCTGCCGCAAAGGTCCCGTTCCCGTTGTTCTTTAAGATCGAGGCATCAAGGCTACTGTAGTTTGCCACGGCTAAGTCCGCATCCCCATCCCCATCTAAATCCGAAGCAAAAACAGAATAGGGACCTGTCCCGGCTCCATAGTTTATCGCTGCCGCATAGGTTCCATCCCCGTTGTTCTTTAAGATCGAGACATTATTGCTAAGAGAGTTTGCCACGGCTAAGTCCGCATCCCCATCCCCATCTAAATCCGACGCAATAACAGAATAAGGACCGGACCCAGCCGCGTAATTTACTGCCGCCGCAAAAATCCCATTCCCATTGTTCTTTAAGATCGAGACATTATTGCTAACCCTGTTTGCCACGGCTAAGTCCGCATCCCCATCCCCATCTAAATCCGAAGCAATAACAGAATAAGGACTGGACCCAGCCGCATAATTTACCTCCACCGCAAAGGTCCCATCCCCGTTGTTCTTTAAGATCGAGACCCTACTAATGTGAGTATAGTTTGCCACGGCTAAGTCCGCATCCCCATCCCCATCTAAATCCGAAGCAATAACAGACAAAAGATTTCCCCAAGGATCATAGTTTACCGCTGCTGCAAAGGTTCCATCCCCGTTGTTCTTTAAGATCGAGACATTATTGCTAACCCTGTTTGCCACGGCCAAGTCCGCATCCCCATCCCCATCTAAATCCGAAGCAAAAACAGAATAAGGACCGGACCCGGCCGCGTAATTTATCGCTGCCGCAAAGGTACCATCCCCATTATTCTTTAGAATAGAGACGTTATTGCTACTGTAGTTTGCTACGGCCAAGTCCGCATCTCCATCCCCATCTAAATCCGAAGCAAAGATAGACCGAGGAGTTGTCCCTACCCCATAGTTTACCGCTACCGCAAAGGTCCCATCCCCATTGTTCTTTAAAATCGAGACATTACTGTTTGCCACGACTAAGTCCATATCCCCATCCTCATCTAAATCCGAAGCAAAGATAGACCGAGGAGTTGTCCCTACCCCATAGTTTACCGCTGCCGCAAAGGTCCCATTCCCGTTGTTCTTTAAGATCGAGACATTATTGCTAAGAGAGTTTGCCACAGCTAAGTCCGCATCCCCATCCCCATCTAAATCCGAAGCGACCACTGAATCGGGACTTGTCCCCACAACATACATCCTCGTCGCGTAAAACTCGAACTCTCCACCCTGTTTCCTTCCATAATGACAGATGCCATCACCATCAATGTCATTATCCGCATCATAAGGACATGTATCACAGGAATCCCCCACCGTATCTCCATCTGCATCAGCCTGGGCAGGATTATTGACTGACGGACAGTTGTCAATATCCCCACAGACAGCATCGCCATCTGCATCATTCGCCGGATCATCAGGACAAACATCACAGACATCACCAGTCCCATCACCATCTCTGTCGCCCTGGTCAGGATTCGTGATTAGAGGACAATTATCGCAGGAATCTCCCAGGATGTCTGAGTCACTATTGGCCTGGCCAGGGTTTGCAACTAAACTGCAGTTATCAACGTCCCCACAGACACCATCGCCATCCACATCATTAGCCGGATCATTGGGACAGGCTAATGTGGGTGTGGCTGATACCTCGGATGAGGCCATGCCCTCACCAACTTGATTGACCGCCATAACAACAAAGTAATATGTTGTACCATTGGTAAGACCGGTGTGGCTATAAGGAGTAGTAGCACCACTGTGCGTCATCCCATCCGCCAACAGACTGTAATTGCCTTTGGTCACGCCGGGCTCTGAGGCCATATACAGATTATATGAGATTGCCCCGCTCACTGACGTCCAGGACAATGTGACCTGCCCATCTCCCGAAACCGCAATGACATCCAATGGAGCTGAAGGGGGTAAGCCCTGAGAATCACAGGTAGTCGGTGAAACAACGACGTCTGCGCCGAGTGAGGCTCTCAGGGTATCCAGATCGACACACGGGATATTATTGTTGCCGATCAAGTTGACACTGGTGGCATTCGTCAATGTAACAAGCGTTGCTACTCCTGTGGTGATGCTGTTATTTCCCAAATCCAAATAGTTAAGGTTCGTTAGTAAAGCAAGAGAACTCACATCCGCAATACTGTTCCTTGATAAATACAATTGATTCAGATTAGAAAGCTGCGCGAGTGGGCTTACGTCTGTAATATTTACATTTCTTGAAACATCCAGCCTTGTGAGATGAATGAGAGGAGAAAGGGGGGTTAGATTATTTATATTGTTTCTGTTCAACTCCAGCGATGTAAGGTTGGTTAACGCCTCAATTCCGGACAAGTTAGTGATGTTGAAAGCATTGCAGGCAAGGGTTGTCACTTCATGGGCATATATAAGACCGAGGGCATTTACACAGGTAGTCAGGTTGATATCCGTAAAGGTTACGCCTGAAATTAACCGGTATGGCATAGCCGAAACTTCAAGGGATGGAGCGCTTTCGCCATCAGTACCAAGCGTTGTTACAACATAATAATATGTGACTCCATTTGTAAGACCAGCATGGGTATACGGTGAAGTAACGTCAGTAATCTTGTTGTCATTTGTAGTCACTCCCCCGGTTGTATTCCAGTAAATGTTATATGAAATAGCTTCGGGAACAGTATCCCAAGTGAGAGTTATCTGGCGATCCCCTCCTGCGGCAGAGACTCCTGTAGGGGGAGCTGCCAGTACCTCTGCTGTCAGAAGGAATATGGCTAATATCAATCCGAGGGCAAACTTTAACATTGACATTGGCGAATTTACTATGCCCTTTTTTGAACTATATCTATAGTCACATGTAGTCATATGCTTCAATTACCTATGGAGGCTATTGCAAAAGTCTATGCCATTAAAACATGCGGGAATGACACCCTTTTTATATTTTTGCCGGAACCTCTAATGAGTATCCGATTTTGCAGCACAACTTTGTATGGCCCCTTTCTCTGTGCCAGTAATGATATTAGCCTTTTTCAAGCCGTTAGTCATGTGCGAAACGCTATTTACAAAGTCACCGTGGTTGCCGGAGCCTTCAGTGAGCCCTGCTATCATGTCTGAAATTGTGCATCCACTTTCGAGTAGTGTGTTTCTGACGCCCGAGTCACAGCTATCTATGACAACGGTATTGTTCAGATTGGATTCCGGGCAATCATCAAACTCATCTGAAATGCCGTCACTGTCGCGGTCACTTGATTCGGGAATGAGCCCTACGACCGTTGAGAGGTGTGCAATCCCGGTGAAGGTGGCACTCAGACCATCCAGATCAACAGTTCCCACAACGGGCACATTAAACACATCCAGGGACGGCACCAAATCGCCAGTTCCGGGGTCTACACGATAGAGGTCGAGTGGCGTACCTGCCGGAAGCGGGTTCGGTAAGGGAAGAACTATGGTTAACCCCGGAGGTGAAAGAGGAAATGATGGTACAGGTGTAAGATCTATATTCACAAACAGCGTCCCTGGACTCAGATATCCCGATGGCATAGGGATATCAAGTGGATCCTGAAAGACGTCAATGGAAACATTGGTCGGTTGACTTAGAGACCCCGGAGGAAATGTCACCTGAGCTCGATCCCCGAAGGTATCATCCATAATGGTCCCGCCGGTAAGAGGATCACTAATGGTACCATCACCGACCAATGAGGGCCGGATGACGACCAGGTTGGTTGGGAAACCCATGGTTTGCAGGGCGTTGTTGTCCAAAGAAAAGATATTCCGTGTAGCATCTTTTACAATGACTTGCCAAACTCTCCAAGTTCCATCCTCACTATATCGAGGGAAATAGGCCGAGCCCGTCCATGTGCCATTTATGGAATCTCCACTCGCAAGATTCAACCAAGCTGAACTATATTGCTGTCCAGAAGGACTTCGAAAAAGTACACCGAAAAAATAACCTATGTATGTGGCATCAGTGGAAAAGTCCACTCCAGAAAGGGCATCTTGGATGTTCAAATTCACTGTCACATTTTGAAAATTGGAAGATGTATTGATCACGTTGGGTAGAAAACTAAAATCTGTCAATTCTGGAGGTAAAAGATCGGAGGGACTTGAAGTGACGTTAATTCCCGTTGTAAAACCCATATTCTGTAACTGGGAAGTCCATAGGAACGTGTTATTTGCCGAAAGATCATAAACGTAAACATTTGCAATCTGCCATTCACCGGGTTCACTAAACTGTGGCATCGTAAAGGTTGCCTGCCAGGTCCCATCTAAGGACGTCCCTGAAATCAGCGTAAAATCCCAGTTGCTGAGGAAACGACTTTGTTGACCAGAGGGGCTCACAAATTCTGCTGCAAAAAAGGTAATGCCACCCCCTGTTACGGGGGGTTTTAAGAAGACGCCGGATAAATTATCCGTCAGGTTGAGATTTATCGTAATCTCCTGAGGGCCACCCGACACATCAACCGTGTTGGGAGAAATGTTTAAACCGGTCAATATGGGGCCATCCCTGTCCATAGGGTTTGAAGTAACTATCAATGCTGTTGGGAAACCTAACGATTGGAGTGTTGTGTTATCAATATAAGTATTGTTGCCTGTTAGATCCCACAGACCTACTGAGGTCACTGTCCATGTTCCGTTTTCGCTAAACTGAGGAATAGCCAACGTTCCCTCTAAGGTTCCATTCAAAGTATCCCCAGATGTTAAAGTGTTGGCATAAAGATATTGATATTGTATATTTGAAGGACTTCTAAACATTACCCACGCATACGATACCCCCGCAAGATCATCCGTGACTTCGAAGGTCGCAGTAATCGTTTGCGGACCGTCTGAGACATCAACCGTGGATGGCGAGAAGCTAAAGTTGACAAGTTGTGGTGGAGTAGTGTCTGAGTCTTGTGCAATGGAAGACGATGTGGTCATCAGGATAACAATCCCGACTGCCAGTATAATAGAAAATAAATTCAGGATGATACGTGTTGGACTAGGCCAATAATAAATAGATGATTTCATATTTTCTCCCTTTTTGTTTTTCCATTCACCTGCTAACTTTAAAGCAAAAAGGGGACTGTCCCCTTTCCTTCTCCTATGGAGAATAGATTGTCATTATCCAATTCAATTGAGCATACTTGACAATAGGTTCATTTTTAAATGTCTCAATCCATTGCAATTCCTCGCCAACAGGAACATTGACTACACCCCATTTAGGAAATACAACTATTGAACTGATTTCAAGGCCACCAAGAGAATTAATCAACTGTTTTGCTGTTTCTTCTGTTGCATTCATATTGAATTGAACCAGTATATATGTAGCTCCTGGTTCACCTTGAGGATTTCCTCTAACCTCTGCCCATAATACAATATTACTCTCTTCTAATCTGCTAATATAATATGCCGGATCTCCGTCTAATACTTTTACCCAATAAGCAAACATATCTGGAAACTGAGACACCCATATTAGATTATAAGACTTGACCAAATAGTCAGCCTCACTCTCCGTCACCGTGTCATAAAATCCAACGATTATTTCTCCAGGGGCATAATCGCCAGGGGTAGGTCCCCCAAGACACGCCTCCAACTCCGGCGTCTGCGCCCATCCGCATTGACCCTGGTTGCAGCCGCAGGTGGTGATATTCGTATCGTGATAGCAGGCATACTCCTCCATCCACTCGCAGGTGGTGATTACCGGCTCCGAAGCGCAGATCTGACCGGAGCAGCCTGTGATAATGCAATCAGTATCCACAACGCATTCTCCCCACTGATTGTTAGGGGGATTCATAGCCTCGACGCGAATATTAGAAACTGCCTGGTGCATGGTGATGAAATATCCCTCTCCGGGCTTGATGGAAAAGTCCACGCCCACAGGCACACCACTGCGATAGCCTGCCGTCTCAAATCCACCGCTATTCTGTTTATACCTCTGGACAGAGCTGACCACCGCCTCTCCGCCTATTGCCCTGAGAAGCTGGAAGGCGGTCATCCCTGGAGCAGCGCAGGGAGTACCAACAAGGTTAACCCCGACATTTAAATCCCATGTGGGACAGTAGGTTGAAGTAAACTCCAATGAGATATCCTGCTTTGCATAGACAATCATTCCAACGAGGCCGCTCTTGGGTGATAGTAAACTGTTTGCCCCATAGGGCTGACCTGCCACGTTATAGCCAACCTCATCAAAGCTCTGGCTGACAGGATCATATATAAGCACCGTGGATATTACACTGCTCCCGCCCATCTCCTTCATGAAATAATAAACATTTTCATAATAAAGTGTCTCCGCCGGGAAGCTGATTAGGTTAAACCCTTTTCGCAGGTTCAGGGTGGTATTTCCCGGAATGGAATCCCGATTGAAGGGATCGCTCTTTGCGGCCACTTCGGTTTCATTACTATACCCATCCGCATCCGGATCCAAAGACGGGGTCAAAAATGTAATACCATCTGTACAAACCTCCTCAGATATCAAACCGGCAAGGTTCAGGGCACTTACACAGACATAGTAGGTCTGACGATCGGTAAGTGTCAAAGGCAAAATCTGACTTCCCTGTATCGCTGAAGATCCATCACTAATATCATTCAATCCTGGCGCCGTCCCTATACGATACTGGAATTCTGAAATCCCGGAGTCCGCGTCAGTTGAAGACCACTGGATAGAAAGCCCGCTGGTATTTGTTGTATAGATCCCTTCATCCTGAATCGCCGGAAGGCCAGGAGGCGTCAAGTCAATACGGATGACAGAAGTCTTTGTATCTTCCACATGATCAAAGTTGTCATAGGAGCGATACTGAATCTCGTTCATGCCCGTGGTGTTAATAAGCAAGGGTTGATTATACGGTATCCATGTGGCCCCTGAGTCAGCGCTGTATTCCGTCAGCGCGACATAGGTATCGTCTGTAGCAATGAGACTGACGTTAATGGGACTGCCATGCCACCCTGATGGTGTCGGGGATATATCCGTTTCAAGTGTCGTTACAGGAGTCTGTGTGTCAACAAATGGCGCTGTGCCGGTGACTGTCACAGAGTATGTGCCATCCGGGTTTTGCGTGGACTCGAAGAAGATCTCCAGCGTCTCGCCAGGTCCTATCCCGGCAGTCGTTACAGGGGATTTGTATATGGGTTCCTGAGTGGGGTCAATGGCAACGCCTGTAATGTCAAATTGCTCTATTCCCTGATTGGTTAATGTTATTCCAGGATTATCCCGCAGGAAGCGTGCACTATCACGTGCACTAATCACAAAATGTCCGCTCCCTTGTATAGCAGGACTCAAAATCCACTCAACACCGCCTATCTGATCCCCAATAGTATTTATACCTAATATATTACTATCAAAACTTTCTGTGACATAGTTAACACCAATATGATTCATGTCATTAGTATAAAGATGCAGGTCAATATCAGGTTCCCCAAATGGAAAATCTGTAATGGACGTCATCCCCGTAGAGAGTAGAGGTGTGTTTAAATTCTTTGGCTTCACAATCACTCCTGCTAAAAAACAACAATAATCCAAACCCTTAAGAGATTCGAGCTTAACCTTACTCTCCATCAAAGGGGATGGGAAAATAGTCTTATCTAACTTGGTTACCGTTGTTTTGATTTCTAAGTCAATATCTCTAAACCTATCATCTTTAAAACTCTCTCCTGCCTGTAAAACTCCTGTCTCGCCTTTATTAGTCTGGCATCTATCGTAAAAGGGTATGTTCAACTTATATGTATCATGAGTACCAGAACCATAGTCTACATAGTTATCTGTATCATCCTCGTGGTTACTGTCTTTTTCTAACATTTTATACAATATCACAGCCTCTTCCGGTAACGAAATGTCCCAGTATGTAAACATGGGATCTTTCGTTCTTGTCTCAAAATAATAAAAATCTTCATCCGTCAACTTGATCTTTGGAAATTCTTTGCCAAGCGCAGCCCCTTCATAAAGTAATGGAATGTCCATTTCGAAAGGCACAAAAGATGATCTGTCTGATAAATCCTTAGAAATATGAATGTGTTTCCAACCCAGATAATGCTGTATAAAAGTACTTGGTAAAGAAGGACGGTCACCCCAGGGGGCAACACAATTTCCGTTTTCAAGTGGAATTATTGAGTTATCTGCCCCTTCAGCCATAATGTCCCATTCTTTGATATTCCCATGCTTGTAGAGATCTGGTACGGAGCGTGAATGCCCAAGCCTATGTCCCAGATAGTGACCAATTTCATGGACCCATGCCCCCAGACTGCCAGGATTTGCTCCTCCTACTCCAGCACGAAGTTTGTCACCTTTCTTTTTCTGCACGTCTATACTTATATCTTTTTCAGCTAATAATATAGTGGGTGCCAAGACAGCTTCATGTCCTGTACATGACTCTGGTATTTCAGGAAAAAGATACCAGGCCGAGAGTTCTATCTCCGGATGGATTACAATTACTGGCTTTCTATAATCAAGATTCTGAATAGGAAGAGATATATAGCCCTTTTCGATTGCTTTACATATCGCATCGCTGGAAAATTCCTCTAAACGATCTTTACCAAAAAATACATCTTCTATATCATAGTATATTTTTGGCTTCCCCACTGACACATAATAAAAACTAAAATCAAGTGTCAGTAAACCACCCGAAACATTCCTGTAATATTTTTTTACACCCTCGAATATGCCATGATAATCTTCATAGGTAGGATCCCCAGGTGTTGCAAACTTCTTATCCAGAAATGCCGCCGCTACTACGGTCAATGAAATCTTTTCCTGTATTGTAATATTCTTCTCGATTGATATAACTCCTGTTGCATCAATATTTTCATATGCACTCTTATATGTAAATTTATAAGGAGGATTATTGGTTAATGAAGGCTCGATTATAGCATCCCATGATGCTTCTATTCCATAAGCACACTCGGGAATATTAGACCACTGATAAGATCCATCCTTGCCAGTTACAAGTGCTCCCTGTCCTGTGGCTCTTAGGCAGGAAAACTGGGTAGGATACAAGGTCACTGTTGCCCCATCAATCCCCTCCCCCCAATCATAACTCCCATTCCCATTCCTGTCCCCATACACATGCCCCGATATGGTAACCGCCGGGTATGAGGACGGATCTACGGGGTTGCTTCCGCGCTGTTTCTCGCGCCGGTCATCATATCCATCGCCATCGCTATCGTTATCCTGCGCATTTGTGTCTCCCCCATCCAAGTTGGTTGCCGGATCATAGGGATCATAGGTTGTGCAGTCCTCATCGTAGCATGCCTCTTCAAAGTCGTTGAGTCCGTCTCCGTCGCAGTCTGCCACATCGGGACATGGGTCTATGCTGTCCCTGAGGCCATCGCCGTCACGATCGTTGATTACCTTGACGAAGATAGCAAAGCCTGTGCTCTCCTGGCAGGATGTGTCATTGGTCGCTTCGACCTCTATCCACAACTCACCTGATGCCGGCTCCTGAGAAGGTGTGTAGTCAAGATAGAATGTATGTGTCCCCGTGCCTGTAAAGGCCACCGATTCCCCGACCTCTACCGAAGGAACCGCATCCTGAACATTATCATCAAAGCGGGCAATCAGGCTGCTTCCTGTAGCAACCAGGCTTGGGTTGTATAAGACCACCTCTACACGAATCTGCTCACCCGGCTGGAACCGTGTCTTAACATTCCCTGTCACGGGATCCAGTGTCCTGACAGATGACACGGTAGGGCACACAGGAAGGAGTGTCAGGTCTTTATTGCAGCTCAGTGGTGTTATCCGCGGCTGGGCCAGTGTCAGCGCCTCCTCCTGGGTTGCTGCACACACAGGGACTTTAAGCTCCTTTGTATCCAGGGCAATCGTAAAGTCAGAATTGACTCTGTAATGGCCGCCATTAAATTGCCTTGTGTCCACACGGATCGTGTTCTGGGCAGTCCCATTCAGGGCGTAGTTTAAATAATCCAGCGGGAAGAGTACGCCCTTCTCCCCGGTGGGGATCTGCCGCAAAAGGGTCATCATGGGTTTTTCGTTCAGGTAGAAATAGGTGTCGTAAGGTTTCAGTCCGTAATTGGAATTCTTTGCATAAAAGTTCGCAAAGAAACCGGCCTTTGCCATGTTATCCTGTGTCAGTCCGGATGGCGTCTTAAAGTTTAGTCTGAACCTTGGCGTATTCTGGCAATATGTATCCCTGATATTAAGACACAGGGTCTGAGGTTCCACAGGTACCCGGAAGAGTGACTTCCCTGTGCCGCATCCAAAGGAGACCGGATGACTTGCCTCCCCAAGGGCTGATTTGAGGAGTAACTGGCCGGATAGCTCCTGATCAGACATCATGACAATGTCCACCGATCCACCCGGGCGGAGTTCGCCGTGGTTTATCGTCGGCTGCATCATGATATGGGGGCGGCTGGTGTCATCTGACGTAATCATGAGGTCGGTGACAGGGTCCCCTGTGTTCGTGATCCGGTATGTTGCCGTCAATGTCTCTGGATCCTGTGAGACTTGAGTGATCTGTAAACGAAATACCGGCTGACGCACATGCACGGTAACCGGCGAATAACTAACTACAGGTCTCGCAGATTCCGGATCGGTCACGATCTTAAATTGCAGGGCATATTGTGGATCCTTTGCATCCTGCGCATGGAAGGCCACCTCTACGGTCTTTCTCTCACCGGCGGCAAGAGATATTACCTGATCCACACTCCCATCCCCACGGAACCCAGCAATAAGGTCTTGTGCTGGGTTCAGTATCTGGAGCAAGAGATTGTGTGGCTTGCTGTCTATATTTCTCACTGTAATATAGGCCGGCTGCTCATAATCCCGCTCGATGAAAAACTCATAAGGGGCATTCTCAAAGATGATCCCTGCTGAGATGAATGCAGATCGTGCTGCCGACTGGAACACCCCGCAGGCAGACTGGGTCCTCACATACCAGTCATAGCTGCTGTTCCAGACGAGGCCATCCAGTGTAATCTGATGGTCAGTACCCAGAGCGCCTGTCACAGAAGTAAAGACAGTCTCTGACTCACTGCGATAGAAGACCTCCGTTGTCCCGGGGGCGTCGCTCATCCACTTGATCGCCATCTGGTTTGATGCGAGGGTCTCATCAGTGCCAGGGGTAATATCTGTGATGATCGGATTACTGTATACTAACAGAGTAGAACCGGCTGAAACCTGTACCCCCGTCTGTGGCGTGGCACTTACCCTGATATCATATACAGATGTGACAATACTACACTCTTCAGGCAGGTGGAGATTAAGTGTTATCCGCCGCTCCTCTCCTGCAAGTAACATCAGGCTTGTATCAGAGAGGGTGTACCATGACGGGTCTATCCCCGTCACACTGATTGAAACTGTATCAGGTATCAACCGAGCATTTCGCACCACTACCTCGTAAGATTTGCGCCCTCCAATGGAAACGGGAGTAGCTGTTGATGGATCTATTTCAATCTGGATCAGGTTTACTTCCTGCGGATTCTGATTATACTGGTACTCCGTCAGATTATTCACCCCATCCCCATCAGGGTCACCAGAGGCGCCATTATTGGGGTCTGTGGAACCGTTATCCGTTGGGACAAGGTTATACGAGACCTCCCACCCATCGGGAAGGCCGTCTCCATCCGAGTCCTTACTGTTAGGATTTGAGTTTAGCTGGAATTCACGCAGATTGGTCAGGCCATCCTGATCTGGATCCAGTGCGGCATCGGATGGGTCGTTGGGGTCAAGGCCGTTTGCTATTTCCCAGTCATTGGGTATGCCATCAGAGTCGGAGTCGAGAATAACCGTAAAAATTACGCTGTTGCTTGGTATGCCGTTCACTGTGATTACCACCGGACCGGTGGTGGCGCCGGCAGGGACAGTAGCGATGATCTGGGTGTCGCTCCAACTGGTGACTGTTGCTGTGATGCCATTGAAGGTTACTGTACTGATGCCCTGGGTGGAACCGAAGCGGGAACCGTTGATGGTGATTGATGTTCCAATAGCGCCTGACGTAAGGGAAAGACTATTGATAATGGCGTTAAGCGCTGGTGTAATATTAAAGAGGATCGAGACATTATTGCTGCCGGAGTTTGCTACCGCAAGATCCGCATCTCCATCCCCATCTAAATCAGTGGCAAATACAGAAAAAGGAGATGTCCCAGTACCATAATTCATGGTCGGGGCAAACGTCCCGTCACCATTGTTCTCTAAAATGGAGACATTAGTGCTGGTAAAGTTTGCTATAGCCAGATCCGCATCTCCATCACCGTCCAGATCCGAGGCATAAACAGAAATAGCATATGTCCCAGTGCCATAATTCACGGCCGCCACAAATGTACCATTCCCGTTGTTCTTTAAAATAGACACATTATTGCTGATATAGTTTGCCACCGCGAGATCCCCATCTCCATCACCATCCAGATCCGAGACAAAAACAGAAATAGGACCTGACCCCGCGCCGTAATTCACAGCTGCCGCAAACGTACCATTCCCGTTGTTCTTTAAAATAGACACATTAGGGCCGCCAGGGTTTGCCACGGCCAAGTCCGCATCCCCATCACCATCCAGATCCGAGGCAAAAACCGACCGAGCATATGTCCCCGCGGCGTAATTCACGGCTGTAGCAAACGTACCATTCCCGTTGTTCCTTAAAATAGAAACATTATTGCTGCCGTAGTTTGCCACCGCTATGTCCGCATCCCCATCACCATCCAGATCCGATGCAAAAACCGAAAGAGGATTTGTCCCCACACCGTAATTCAAAGCTGCTGCAAATGTACTGTTCCCGTTGTTCTTTAAAATAGACACATTATTGCTGTCGTAATTTGCTACCGCAAGATCCGCATCTCCATCACCATCAAGATCCGAAGCAAAAACTGATTGAGCACCTCCCGTGCTGGCCCCATAGTTTACTGCCGCTGCAAATTTACCATTCCCGTTGTTTTTCAAAATAGAAACATTTGCGCCGCTAGAGTTAGCCACCGCCAGATCTGCATCTCCGTCACCATCAAGATCCGAGGCAAAAACAGACCAAGGACTTATCCCAGCACCATGATTCATGGCTGCTACAAACGTCCCATTCCCGTTGTTCTTTAAAATAGAAACATTAGCGCTACCATTGTTTGCCACCGCCAGATCCGCATCCCCATCTCCATCCAGATCAGAGGCAAAAACAGACTGAGGATATGTCCCGGCACCATAATTCACAACTGCTGCAAAGGTGCCATTCCCGTTATTCTTTAAAATAGAAACGCTATTGCTGCCATAGTTTGCCACCGCCAGATCCGCATCCCCATCTCCATCCAGATCAGAGGCAAAAACAGAAAAAGGATTAGTTCCGGCACTATAATTCACGGCTACTGCAAAGGTGCCATTCCCGTTATTCTTTAAAATAGAAACATAAGCGCTGCTCCAGTTTGCCACCGCCAGATCCACATCCCCATCACCATCCAGATCCGAGGCAAAAACAGAGGCAGGATAAGCCCCAGCGCCATAATTCACGGCTGCTGCAAAAGTCCCATTACCGTTGTTCTTTAAAATAGAAACATTAGCGCTGCTACCGTTTGCTACCGCCAGATCCGCATCCCCATCACCATCCAGATCAGAGGCAAAAACAGACTTAGGAATTGTCCCGGCACCATAATTCACAACTGCTGCAAAGGTGCCATTCCCGTTATTCTTTAAAATAGAGACGCTATTGCTGCTCCCGTTTGCCACCGCAAGATCCGCATCCCCATCACCATCCAGATCCGAGGCAAAAACAGAGACAGGATCTGTCCCAGCCCCATAATTCACGGCTGCTGCAAAAGTCCCATTACCGTTGTTCTTTAAAATAGAAACATTAGCGCTGCTCTGGTTTGCCACCGCCAGATCCGCATCCCCATCACCATCCAGATCAGAGGCAAAAACAGACTGAGGATTTGTCCCAGCCCCATAATTCAAAGCTACTGCAAACGTACCATTCCCGGTGTTCTTTAAAATAGAGACATTAGCGCTGCTCTTGTTTGCCACCGCCAGATCTACATCCCCATCCCCATCTAAATCAGAGGCAGCGACTGAATATGGATTCGTTCCCACATCATACGTCCTCGCTGCGTAAAACTCGATTTCCCGTTCAACAGGCACAGCAATCACCTCAATTGAATCGCTGGCAACCGGAGAGACGCTCCCCGCCACATCCTTAAACCACGCATAGACCGTCCTGGTTTCTAAACCGGCACTTAGTGTAAAGACGATATTGGCGTTATAGGTTGTCACTGAAGTAACAGAGACAAAACAGGGATCAATAGCCAACGGAGTAGCAGAGTCCTCTTTGACACAGTAACCAGTGACACCGGTTGCATCGGTAGCGGAAAGGGCCAGGGTCACAGCATTGGATGTCGTCTGAGTGTCGCCATTGTTTACGAGAACTGATGCATTGCCAGGAGGCGTAATGTCTGTAGTAGATCTCCCGGACAATTCCAATCGCCACTCATTGAGCGCCCCGGTATCTCCACCGGCCATGTCTGAAATCGTAAGGGTCCAGTCTCCTCTCGCATTTTCCCCAACAAAGCGAGTCAGGCTCTCCACAGGAATAGTATTCGTGTCATACCACGTCTGGATATTATCCAGCGAACCTCCGGACCGATCGTGGAGAATCACAGTAGTACCGGAAGGAGAGGTAAGCGTCACCCGCAGATCCCCAATATAGGTATGGGCAATATCCACATAGACATTAAGGTCAGTAAGGATAATCCCCTCTGACACATTAATGGTACTTGTGATGATGGAAAAATCAGGAATAGTTACAGCAGGATTCTCTACTTTTTGGAAATTGACAGGAGGTGGCGGGGTAATGTTCATCAGAATAGAGATGTTATTATTCCCGTAGTTTGCCACGGCAAGGTCTGCATCTCCATCCCCATCTAAATCTGAGGCAAAAACTGACATGGGATTTGTCCCATACCCATAGTTTACTGCAGACGTAAACGTCCCATCCCCATTGTTCTTTAAGATCGAGACGCTGTTACTACCAGATCTTGCTATGGATAGGTCCGCATCCCCATCCAGATCCAGATCTGCAGCAAAAACAGACCAAGTGCCCGACCCAACACTATAGTTGATAGGTGCCACAAACGTTCCATCTCCACTATTCTTTAATATTGAAACGTTTGCACTGTAGGAATTTGTCACTGCCAGATCCCTATCTCCGTCACCATCTAAATCAACTGCAAAGATAGAGACAGAACCATCACCCGCCGGATAATTTTGGGCCTCAGCAAAGGTCCCATCTCCATTATTTTTTAAAATGGATACTGCAGAATTAGAACTTGACCAATTTGCCACAGATAGGTCAGCATCTCCATCCCCATCCAGATCTGCAGCAAAAATAGACTCCGGGTATATACCAACCCCATAGTTAATTGGTGCTGTAAATGTTCCATTTCCATTGTTTTTTAAAATTGCGATAGTACTCCAACCGTATCTGCTCACAGCTAAATCTGTATCACCATCTCCATCCAAATCGATAGCAAAAACAGAATATGGATTCGTTCCTACTGCATAATTCACCGCTGCTGCAAAAGTCCCATCCCCGTTATTCTTTAGGATCGAGACATTGCCACTACTATGGTTTGCTACGGCCAGATCCACATCTCCATCCCCATCAAAATCCGATGCAAAAACAGAAGAAGGAGAACCCCCAGTCCCATAGTTTAATGCCCCTGCAAACGTCCCGTTCCCGTTGTTCTTTAATACCGATACATTAGCGCTGCTATAATTTGCTACGGCCAGATCCACATCTCCATCCCCGTCCAAGTCAGTGGCAAAGACTGACCGAGGACTTGTCCCAGCTCCGTAGTTCAACGCTGCTACAAATGTCCCATCACCATTATTCTTAAGAACCGAAACGTTGGAACCACCCCAATCAACCGTGGATAGGTCCCTCTCGCCATCCCCATCAAAATCCGTCACAACCACTGACCTTGGATTTACTCCAACACCATAATTTACCGCCGTGGCAAATGTCCCATTACCATTATTCTTAAGTATTGAGACATTATTACTGCCATAATTAGCCACCGTTAGATCTACATCGCTATCACCATCTATATCTTCCGCAAAGACAGAGGCCGGATTCGTCCCAGCGATGAAATTCACCGCCGTTGCAAACGTCCCGTTGCCGTTGTTCTTCAGGATCGATACATTATTACTGGTATAGTTGGTCACCGCCAGGTCCGCATCTCCATCACCATCCAGATCCGAGGCAAATACAGACCGTGGAGATGTCCCAACCCCATAGTTTACCGCCACAGTAAATGTAGCATCCCCGTTATTTTTTAAAATCGAGACATTGTTACTACCGTAGTTTGCTACAGCCAAGTCCGCATCCCCATCACCATCAAGATCCGAGGCAAATACAGAACCAGGATATGTTCCTGCACCATAATTCACCGCTGCTGCAAAGGTACCATTCCCATTGTTCTTTAAAATAGAAATATAAATGTTGTTATCCTTAGCCACAGCAAGGTCTGCATCCCCATCACCATCCAGATCCGAGGCAAATACAGACAGTGAACCTGCCCCCGTAGCATAGTTCACCGCCACCGCAAATGTCCCATTTCCGTTGTTCTTTAGAATAGAGACATTAGCACTGCCATAGTTTGCAACGGCCAGATCCGCATCCCCATCACCATCTAAATCAAAAGCAAAAACAGACGAAGGATTTGTCCCAACCCCGTAGTTTACCGCTGCCGCAAACGTCCCGTCCCCATTGTTCTTCAGAATAGAGATATTGTTGCTGGTATAATTGGCCACCACCAAGTCTGAATCCCCATCCCCATCAAGGTCCGCAGCGGCTACTGAATACGGGTTCGTCCCAGCATCATACGTCCTCGCCGCATAAAACTCGATCGCCCCCGCCTCATTAACCTCGTAGAGACAAAGACCAACAGAAAGCAACATCAGCATCCCCATGAATTGGAAGTATCTACGTTTGATCATGAATGTTCTCCTCCGGAAGAATAACGAGAAAATTGTTTAAACTGTTCACTTGGGCCCCCTCACCCTACCCCTCTCCCCGAAGGGGAGAGGGGAAAAATTGCACTCCAAATAGTCTTAGCCCTCTATTCTGCCTTCTTTACAAAAACAGAAAAGACCTGATGTTCATCACCCGGGGTGTTGTCTCTGAAGATTTGGATCATGATGTTTTTGTTTTCACCCATTACAAAGTTCTCTGCTTCATTGGGCCACAGTGGTGTTGTTACAATCCCGTCCGCAGATATTGAAAATCCTGAAACGTCCTCCGGTGGTTCGCAGGGGTCACTTGACGTGTGGCATGTGTACAAGCCGGTGCCATCACTCTGGAGAATCAGAGTTCCGAAATCGAATCCGAAGTGGTTTGGGTATGAATAATCCTTCTGAGGTGTCTTAATATCCATGACATACCATGTGCCGGCAAGGTCTTGCATGGAGTACGACGCAGCCATCTTGACTGAGATGGAATAACCATACTCTTCTGCGCCTGCATTATTATCTCTCCATATGCCTACAAGGATGTCTTTGTTTATGCCCATCGCTTCGTTCAATTCTTCATTGGGTCCCAGGGGCGATGTGTCAAAATGCCATCCTGGGATATAGAGAGCCCGGAAATGGCCTGTGGCGGTCCGCAGGAATCAATCGAGGAAATACACGTTATCGTGCCGGTGCCGTCGCTCTGGAAATCATATCTTTCGAAATCGTACCCGAACTTGTCAGGATCTGAGAAGCCTTTTTTAGGGGTTCCTATACCCATGCTGTACCACGTCCCTGCTAAATCAGACGTGGTGTATGATGCAGCCTTCCTGACAAAGATGCCGAATGCCTGATGCTCCTGGCCTGTCTGATTGTCTCTGAAGATATTAATCATCATATCTTTGTTCTTACCCATCACAAAGTCATCATCGCTATTGGGGGTCGGCGGAGTTGTTATAATTCCCTCCTGTGATATAGATACCCCTGAAATAGCCTCTGGAGTGTTTTCACAGGAGTCACTTGAAGAGATACAGGTATACATTCCTGTGCCGTCGCTCTGGAGGGTCATAGTATCGAAATCATATCCGAAGTAGTCCGGGTACCAGAAATCTTTTTGCGGTGTATTGATGCCCATGCCATACCAGGTCCCCGACAAATCCGGCATGGAATAAGCCTGATCGGGCCTGAATCCCGGGACCGGCTTATTCATGTAGATAAAAATCCCCTCCCCTGGAATAATCTGGAAATCCACACCTGTCGGCTGACCGTTCTTATAAACTGCTGACTCGAACCTCCCTGTATCAGGATTGAACCGCTGTATGCTGCTCACGACTGTTTCATCTCCAATCCTCTTAAGAAGCTCGAATGCGCTCATGCCTGGCGCAGCACATGGAGTACCAAACAGATTCGTTCCAGGATTGAGGTCCCAGGTCGGGCAGTACAGGGATGTAAGTGGAAGGCTGGCATCCTTTTTTGCATAGATGATAAGACCCCAAAGGTCCTGTCCGGATTCGAAATTAAAGTTTTGACCGTAGGGTTGGCCGGTTTGATCGTATCCAAACTCAGTAAATGTCTGGTTGTTTGGATCAAAGACCAGGATTATTGAAATAACATTGTTCCCGCCGAGCGCATCCATGAGATTATACATATTCCCATAGTTCTGCGTATCTGCCGGGAAGCTTACGAGGTTGAATCCACCGTGAAGGTTCAGAGTAGTTGTCCCAGGTCTGGAATCCGGGTTGTTCGGATCGCTCCCTGCATTAACTTCCTGCTGATTGGTGAGGCCATCACCGTCTGCATCCCCATCTGAAGAAAATGTCGTGAAGCTCCATACAGGTCCTTCTGTTTCTGCACCATGAATGTCCCTTGCCACGATCTTCCAATAGTAGGTTGTGTTATAAGCAAGTACAGTAGCTGAATAAAAGGTGTTTGACTGACTAACGGAGGCCTTATGAAGAGGCGGATTGTTTGTATCAAGATAAACATCGTAGGTTACGGAATCAGACTGGTCAGGATCACCACCGCTCCAGCTTAAACTCAAATTGACAGGGATATTTATAGCGCCGTCGGGTGGGGATGGGGAAGATGGAACTGATGGTGGATTGTTGGTAATTATCGGAGAGCTTTTCGTCATGACCCCGAGCATATAACCATCCTCATAATTCCAGTGCGTAAAGACCATCATATCCTTATTGATTCCCACTGTACCATGTAAATTAGGATTACCTGTCTCAGTTACAATTCCATTTGTATCAATAGGGAAAGCACTTTCCCACGAATCTGTTACTCCGTAACTATACGTTGCCGATGCGTTATAACCTCCTGAAGTATTGATTAAGAAATCTCCATTTATCCATCCGCTTCTCTGCGGGGCATCACCGGAGCGGAGGCCATGCAAACGCCAATCGCCTGCAAGGACACTCTGGACGAAATTATTCCCCCTCCTTTGAAATATGAAGAGATCATATCCGCCGCCGCCGTCATTCATTGTCCCGACGATCGTATTCTTGTCTATGGACATCATGGCATGAAATGACGGACGACCTGGGTAAGACACTACTCCGTTACTATCAATATTCATTATCCCGGTAGATGAACCAGTATCTGTATCTCCATCGCTATTCA
>MHYJ01000119.1:13710-31581 GCA_001828445.1 Planctomycetes bacterium RBG_16_43_13 | reverse complement strand
TTCAAGCCCGTGTTCGTTACACGGAACGTAGCACTGGCTGCAAGTGTACCGAGGTCTAACTGGTCAGCGTCTAAGCCAAAGCCGATACTGGCGGCACGTGTCAATAGATTGAACTGCCTGCCAACACCGGTAAATACCTGACCTTGGAACTGAACTCGTCCATCCAAACCTCTATCAGATATAACCTCACCAACATCAAAGCTGGGACTTGTACCACCACCAGCAGCTACTAAGGTGCTCGTATCATCCCTAACCTGGGTAGAAGTGCTCGAGATTGCACCACCTACTATCTCTGCTCTTATAAGCTGCCCTTCACCAAATTCCTCAGTGTATAGGACTAAATCACCTCCTGTGGAAGCAGTTCCGCTTGCAAATACACCAGTAAAGCCCGCTACACCGTTGATAGCTGATGCAATACCTTGAGAGGCGGTACTACTGGCAACGAGGACGTCTTCTGTTCCTCTCGGGCCGGATATTCTGATAGTAGTAACACCAACAGCATTCACACCATTAATCCTTATTTCACCCCTTTGAGGATTGGTAAGGATTTCTACCGTTAAATCACGGTTTAATTCGCCTGGTGCAAAGGAAACCGCCTTTATGTTCAGGTCGAGAAGCTCGCTCGGTCTATTGCCTACGAGTGCATATCCAGCCGTTCCGTTTAGCAAGCTTCTGTCGCTATATCTCGTAGTAGCAGCTATTCTATCGATAGCTGCAATTGCCTGGTCAACAGCGCTCTGCTCTGCTGATATCTGTGCAGGGCTGGAGCCACCTGTGTTTAGAGCAAACACTATAGAGTTCTGAATCTGCGTAAGGAGGTTAGCTGTCTCCTGTAATGCAGAATCAGCAACCGATATCAGGTTAGATGCATTCTGTGAGTTCTCTACTGCCTTGTTCAGGGATGCTAACTGTGCCCTTAATGCCTCTGATATGACCAATCCGGATGGGTCATCTGACCCTCTGTTAATCCTTAGACCTGTTGAAAGCCGTTCGAGTGAACGAGCTTGGTTTGCGTCGTTGGTTCTTAAATTACGCAACGACCTCAAAGCCGTTACGTTCGTATTGATTCTAAGTCCCATTTTATCCTCCTTGATAATAGTCCCGAACCTCCTTGTTCGAGACGGAACCGATGAAATTAAAAACTACACCGATTCCCCCGGGTTCCTTCCCACTAAGGCAGGTGGCGCCACATTTTCATACAATCACCCCTTTCTAAATACAAAAATAACAAATTTTCGGTTTTACTATCAACCCTTATCTGTATATATAATCGAAACTTTAGCGATAAAACTTTAATGAAAATTAGAAAAATTATGGCGGGAAGCACCAATAGAAAAGTCCCCCCAGGATAGCCCGCCGATGCTTTTTCAAGCAAAGACAGGCCTCCCGGGGGATTTTTTCACACCAGTAGATAGAGGTCAGCTGTTAGACATTCCCTCTGTGGTTACTTACCGCTCACCACTACCCACTGATGTTACAGTCCACCGAAGAGAAGTAATCATCCCCAGGAGTAGCCCGCCTACGCCCTTTCGAGCAATAGGACGGGCCTCCCGGGGGATTATTTTATCCTCTTAGCAATGTCAATATACTCTGCGGTATAGCGTTTGCGTTCCCAAGCACAGATACTCCTGCCTGGAAGAGTATCTGGTCCCTCGTAAACGTCGCTACTTCAGATGCGTAATCAAGGTCGCGTAAGCTACTCAAGGAACTCGTTATGTTTTGTATCGCTACACCAAGTGAGTCGATATTTGGCTGTAGATTATATGCCTGTATAGCTCCCAAGAAACCTCTAAGGGTAGCTACTTGGTCAATTGCTGCCCGAACTATATTGGCAGCATTTTGCGGGTTCTTTGTTAAATCATTAGTAGAGCCGGTAATCAAAGAGTTAATGAACCCTCCCTTTATTATATACGATGAAGAATCAGCGTAACTGCTTACACCAGCAATTGACTCTGCTATCCTATCTCTAATCGCATTTGCACCCAAAAGGGCGGTAGCTATAGAGTCAATACCTACGGATTTCTGGTCAGTAGGTCGAGGTAACTCATTCAATTGGAAGTTTAGACCTGTGTTACCTACAGTAAACGCTATTACCTTGCCAGATGAAACAGGTAGCGTTTCTGGGTCGAGTTTAAACTGCATATCCGCTACCCTTGTCAAGATGCTGAAATTCCTGCCAACGCCTGTAAATGTCTGCCCTTGGAACTGAACCTCCCCATCTACACCCCTTGCAGAGAATATCTGTAAGGAGGAGAATGCGGCAGATGCTCCACCAGCTACGTTATAAGCAGTAAATTTGCCACTTATTATCTCTAATCTAAGTAACTGATTAGAGCCAAACTCTTCGCTATATATTCGCATTTCACCATTGGGCGCAGTTCCAGTAGCACTTGCATATACCCCTGTAAAGCCGGCAACACTGTTTATAGCACTTGCGACGCCCTGTGGTGTAGAACTCGCAGCTATAATCACATCCTCTGTTCCTCGTTGGCCAGATACCCTAAGAGTTACACCAGTAGAAGATACGAGCCGCATACTTGTAAATTCAACTGATGCACGTGTAGGATTAGTGGTAACATTGAGAGTAAGGGTTCTTGCTTCCTGCCCTGGCTGGAAAGACATACTTCTAACCCTCAGGTCATCCAACTCATCTGGTCTATCGTCTGTAAGGACAAAGCCAGCAGTACCGTTCAGAAGCCCTCTGTCGCTAAACCTCGTAGTAGCGGCGATTCTATCTATAGCTGCAACCGCCTGATCGACTGCATCTTGCTCTGCGGCTACCTGCGCAGGGCTTGAACCCCCAGTGTTTAAAGCAAACACTATAGAGTTTTGTAGCCCTACCAGTAAGTTCGACACCTCTTGTAATGCCGCATCTGCTATGGATATTAGATTTGAGGCATTCTGAGAATTAGTTACCGACTGATTGAGAGCACGTAGCTGACCTCTTAACTGTTCGGATATGACTAAACCAGACGGGTCGTCAGCACCTCTGTTTATTCGTAATCCTGTTGAGAGCCGTTCAAGTGACTTACCTAAATTCCTGTCGTTTATTCCTAATGTACGTAAAGCAGTAATCGTGCCTAAATTTGTGTTAATTCTTAGTCCCATCTTCCATCCTCCTTGATGAAAGTGAACATCCCTGTTCAAAATGAGACGACTCCCGCCACTACAATAAAATCATAGCAACGAGATGCCGATTTCTCGGCAGACGCAGTCGGGAAACCGCGCCTTATCCCCCGGGATAAATTTCAAGCGGTGTTACCCCACTCACCGCATTATTTTCTTACTGCACGCCTCCTTCCAAAGGTCGTCTCTTAATAATCTCCCCCTGATTATAAAAGTTACCGCTTCCAATTCCTCTATCGACAGGGTTTATACTTTTCTTTAGCAAAATTTAGGTTATCTAACAAAATAATCTACTGTTGCGATTATTCTACCCAACTACTGTAGGAGTTGTAACACCATCTGAGGTGTCAAGTTCGCCTGTGCGAGGACAGATATGCCTGATTGGAACAATACCTGATTTCTCGTCATAGCGGCTACCTCTACTGCAAAATCTGCATCCCTTATATTTGACTCTGAGGCAGTCAAATTCTCTATCGCTACATCCTGTGCATCTCTCGTTGGCTCCACTACATCTGCAACAAATGCTCCCAACACGGAACGTAGAGACACTACATCTTTTAGTGAGTCATCTGCTACTTGCTTACCATTTACAGGATTGGTAAATAGGTCATTATCTCCACCAGTTATGACGCTATCGAGAAAGCCCCCTGTCTCTATACCACCTATTCTAATCTTAGGTGAACCAAGAAATGCAGGCGATACGTTAGAAATACCGAGGACCTTCTGATTTATTGCGGTTGCCTCCGAACCAAACTGGAACAGTAGCCCAGATTGCCGAATTTCAAAACTAAATATCCCTGTAGAACCAGGTCCCCTCACAGGATCCTGATTTGGAACAGGATTTAGTAATATATCACCTACAAAGTATGGCGTATTCAAGGAGAGTAGATTGCCCTGCCCAGAGACAGTTACTCCCTGAAATGTCGCAACAGCATTTCTGCCTTCTGTAAAATATATATCTCCGACGCTATTAAATCCGGGTGCAGAGACACTACCTCCCGCAAAGACACCTGCTCCACCTATTTGTTCTATTCTCATACTTGCGTTAGTACCAAAATTCTCGGTAAAGAGAAAACCGCCACTTGCATATATGCCGGTAAAACCCCTTAGTGAGTTAACCGCACTCATCATATCAGATACAGTAGCGCTTGAAGCGAGGTTTATTGTCTCTGTCCCAATAGGTCCAGTAAGTTGAAGCACTACGGTCCCACCTGATGCCGCAATAGATGTAAGCGCTGATGATGAGCCAGCAAGTGCTACTGCCTGCGTAGCGGAAACAGTAACATCTATGGTAAAAACTGTAGATGGTGTAGATGGATTCAACCTCACACTTGTAGGTTTAACCTCAAGTATACCGCTTGACGAAATATTCTCTATCAAAAACCCTGAAGAGCCATCTAAGAGTTGTGTATCGCCAAATCGAGTGGTGGAAGCCATTCTCTTTATAGCATCTATGGCTGAGTCCACCGCATCCTGTTCTGCGGCTATCTGCTCTCTCGTAGCACCACCCATAGCGAAGACCAATGATTTCTGTAACCCCTGTAGTAAAGTGGTAATCTGCTCTAATGCCGCATCAGCAGTAGATACTAAGTTGCCTGCTGTCTCGGTATTTTCAACTGCCTGCCTCAACCCGATTATCTGTGAGCGTAGATTTTCTGCTAACGCCAATCCATTAGGGTCATCACTCGACCTATTTATTTTTAGACCAGTGGATAATCGTTCGAACGTCTTAATCTGATTACTGTCCGTAACAGCTAAATTCCGCAGGGCTACCAACGACGGCACATTTGTATTAATTCTTAATCCCATAATGGACTCCTTTCCTATCTATTATACATTTCCTCTATTCTTAACAATTAAATCCTCTAATGCGTGGAGTTTATCTGCCGCTTCTCTATCAACACTTGCCGCCTCTATATTTGCCTGTCTTATTGCCAAATAGACCTCTTTTCTGTGAACCGGTATATTATGAGGTGCGGCTATTCCGATGCGCACCTTATCCCCTTTCACGGATACGATGGTTATCTCTATCGCATCACCAATCATTATCACCTCATTTGTCTGTCGCGTTAGAACTAACATCTATTTTCACCTTCCAATTTAATCTTTTACTGAACCCTGCTCATCACCTTTTAGTATCTTATGCTTAGTAGTATATCCGGACTCTGATAGCACCAGTTGTTTTGCGAGTTTCTCTTTTGGGTTAAATATAAGTGGACCAAGTAGATTCGCCGTCATCTCCATAGGATCTTTGGGAACGGTAACTATAACAAGGACGAACCCTCCTGCAATGTCATACAATTTTATGGAGGATATATCCTCTTCCTTTACTTTAATCTTATAATCAGACATAAATATCCGAGGGTCGCAGACCACGAATGCCAAAGATGGCAATTCTAACGACTGTAACCACTGGAATGGACCGCCCTTCGGATTATTTAATACGACATATTGCCTAATATCAGAAAAGCCAAGTATCCCCTCAGGAAAGGAATATACCTCACTTTCCGGGACATCCACGTCGCCAAAACGTGTAGTAGCTATTTTCATATATATTATTTTTATAAATAATCGAGTATACTTGTTTGTAGGATTCTCGCTGCAGTTGCTAATCCTGCCTGTAGGATATTCATCTGTAATTGCATCCGAGTAGCCGCCTCTGCAAAGTCCACATCCCTTATATCAGACATAAGTTTACTTAATTCTAACTTCTGACTATCGAGACGATTTTTTGTAAGCTCTAAACCAGCCAAGCGAGCACCGTTACTCGAACGCGCCCCAAGTATCTTTGATTGTGCTATATCGAATAACCTCTGTGACCGTGTTATTTTATTGGTGTCATTACTCAGTAGGCCATCCCTCAGATTTATTAGTGCAGTAAATATACCCTCTACTTGGACTCCAACAAATGTAAGTGATGTTCCAGAAAATGTAATTGGACCTGGGGCATTCGAAGTGGAACCCTCAATGCCAAGATTAGTAGCGGCGAAGCTACCATTAAAATTCTCGACTCGTAGGTCACCAGTGCCACTACTTGTATCAGTAATCTGTATATATCCACTTGGCATCAATACCGCAGACAGAAGCGTGTCGGAATCTATGGCATCTACAACATCCTGAAGCCGCTCAGCATTATCTACATCTATGTAAACAGCTGTGCCATCTTTTCTAACAATCCTAAAATCAGCCCCATCTACAGAATCTACACCATTGCCGCTATTTAAGTCAGAAAGTTTTGCTCTTCCAAGTGTGGAGAGTAACCCCAACTCAGATGCAGTAGTGCCACTACCGGTTGCTTCACTTATAGTAAGACGTCCACCGCTCAGCCGAGAAAATACATCTATGCCTGTGCCATCCTCATTTATTCTGGCATCCGCATACACATTCGCACCATTTATTGCATTAAGTAGTTGTTCCACAGTAGTTGTAGGAGTAAATATTGTCGAATCAAGCGTTGTTGTAAATGTGGCAGTAGCTGTTGCGTTTGTTATAGTGATACCAGAACTTGTGATACCTGCACCCCCATATAAATCGCCTAATTGCGTTGCCTTAGTAACAGTAGGGTTTAGATCAGAGCCCGTTAATGGTGATACACTGCCACCACTGCCGGTATATATACCAAGATTTGAGGCAGTAGTGCCGCCCGATACTTCGTCTACAACAATAGTCCCACCACCGCTTCTTGTAAGGAGAAAACCATTATCAGCCGCATTTATAGAGGCAGTTATACCAGTAGTAGCTGTCTCGCCATTTATCAAATCTATGATATCACCCACGTTATCTGCAATGCTCAAATCAATAACGGCGGTGCCAGAACCGGTTATAGATACAGAACCAAGTGAAACGCCTTGTCCCTCTCTCAACGTTGAAACTTTGGTATATGTCCTGACCGCTGGGTTGAGGTCTATCGTTTGTAATGTACCTAAATCAAGTCCAAGTATCTCATCTGAGAAGACACCAAACGCCTCATCTGCAGATACATTTGTAGCTAAACTTAATCCTTCTGACACATTCGTATTAAATCCATTGTTATCACCAACATAGGCAACACCACCGCCAGCAAACACGAGTGGCGGATTTTCGGATTTTCTGCCGGCAAATATATATCTGCCATCGAAGCTCGTATTAGCCATACTCACCGCTTGCTGAAGGAGTTGCTCTACCTCTTGTGCGGCAAACCTACGGCTATCTGCTGATGATGTGCTCTGAACGTGTTCGAGAAGTATAGTTCTTGCTTTGTTCACCAGTTCATTTACTCCATCCATAGATGAATCACTAATATTCAAGCGCCCTGTAGCGGACTCTATATTTCGTAAGAATTGGTCACTCTTGTCTATTCTAATCTGAAAATCGGCTATCCTATTTGCACCTATAGGGTCGTCAGAGGGCTTCAATATCCTAAGCCCAGTAGATAATTGCTCCTGTGAACGAAGTATCTCTTCCTGTGTGCGGCGGAGATTTGCTAATATAACGTTTCTTGATAGATTAGTAGTCGCACGCGAAAATGTAGAGCTAACAAACGGCGTTCCTATACTTACCATCTTTCACAATCTCCCTATCTAATTCCATTTATCAGCGTATCAAGCAGAGAATCTATAACAGCTATATACCGAGCCACCGCCTGAAAAGCCCTCTGATGCGTTATCATCTTCGTTGCCTCTTCATCTATGCTCACGCCGGATACCCTCTCCCGCTGATTTTCAAGTTGTTCACTTACAAGCTGTTGCGTCTCAAGACGATTGCTAAATTCCCCAGCGTTAACGGCTACTTCACCTATTATATCCTGATAAAACTCCTCAAAAGATGATTGCCCTTTTACCACTGACCTATTTCTTAATAGCCCCATCTCTATAGCATTACTGTTATCGCCAGCTGTATTTGACTTTGCTGCGGCGAGTAGGGCTGGGTTATCTGATATAAGCTTATTTACTGCTATAGTAGAAGAGTCATATCCCGTAAAAAGAGTGTTAAGTCCCATAGCGGCAAGAAAGCCACTGCTATCGTTGGCAAAGCCGAATTTCACATCTCCAGAGGATGATTCAATACGTAACTTGCCATCACTTGTAATAGTTGCTGTTATAACTCCAGGTGCTATAGCGTTTATCTGCGTTGCTATACCGGTAAGTGTGGTATCGGAGGTAATATCAGGAAGTTTATCTAAATCGACCGTTATATTATATGAAGTTTGCGTGCCACTAATCTCATTTGTAAGAACTACATCAAAACTACCATTAACTATGGAAAAGTTCAGAGATGTAATCTGAAACCTATCACCCTGTGCTATCACTGTATTAAAATCCTTATCTACTATGATAGTGCCGGTAGCGCTGTCAAAACCGGTTATAGTCCTCTGCTCAAGTATATTATCACCCGTAAGTATCAGCACTTGCTTACCTATTAGGTTAGCAGCAGACCCCATCAAAGATGTATCTACTATGGTGTTTTTTGAGACAGATGTGCTTGTTGCCTGCCCTGCTACTGCTATAGGAAATGAGGTATCTCTAATACCATTAACGCTCGTTAAGTCGCCAAATCGTTGAAGCCCCTGCCCCGTAGAATGAATCTTATTGAACTCATATATTATAGAATTAGCGAGAACGTCGAAATCCTTTAAGAACCCACTTAATATGTTATCCCTTGCCTCTATTATACCAGCCATTTGGCCATCTGTAACCTGCAACGTTGCTGAGCCATTCTCAAATACGGGTGTAGATATTATAGAGCCGTTATCTACGGTATCATCCGTAGTCAGGTCGTAGGAAGTGGCACCGAAAACGAGGAAGGCACTTCCAACAAGAACGTTCATCTCACCGCGTGATGTCTCTACCGCCTTAATCCCTACTAAGTTAGAGAGTTGTTTTACTAATAAATCCCGTCTATCCCTTAAATCATTGGCAGCACCTAAATCTATACCGCCATTTTCTGCTTCTAACACTTGTTTATTTAGTCCTGCTATCTCTCTGGTTATGCGATTGACCTCACCTATGGCGCTACCAAGTTGCTCATTCAAAGAATCACGGGCATCCCTTATATCGTTAGCTAATGAGTTGAATGAATCACTCAAAAGCCGCACTTGCTCTAAAACAGCACTCCTTGTAGATATATCAGCAGGCCTGTTACTCAAGTCCTCCATTGCCTTGAACAAATTATCAAGCATAGCACCTATGTCGCTACCAGAGAGGGCATTAACAGTTGACTCTAATTGATTTAATGCAGTGCTTTTAACGTTAAGGTTGCCAAGAGCGGATGATGCGCTCTGAAGACGCGCCTCGAGAGCCATATCTATTACACGTCTTATCTGTTTTATCCTCGCACCGGTTCCTATCTGGAAACGGACGAAGTCGTTCGGTGTATTTGTCTCGAAGTCCACTTCCTGCCTGCTGTAACCGGGTGTGGTAGCATTTGATATGTTATGACCTATTGTCTGTAATGTCGCAAGCTGCGCCTGAAGGCCTGTTAAAGCCGTGTTAAGTGATGTAAAAAGCACCATATTTAGCCCTCCCTGGCAAAATTGCCTTTAAGCCACTTGGTCTATTATAACCCTATGTAAAGGTGCCGACTTTTTCTCAACGCCGCGCCTCGTATAAGCCGTGTCAGATTCTTCCTCACCAGATAAAATCCTAAAGAATTCCTTTATATGAAATAGGGACTGCTCGGATAATAGCTTATTCTGCTTATTTACCCTGGAAACCTCCTTAATAACGCTTTTCAGTTCAGATGAGATAGAGAGTAGCTGTGATTTATAAGGTTCACCTACATAGGCGGCTATATTATTTACACTAACGTTATCTTGATTAAGTGCAAGCATATCAGCTATCTCTGTTATGAGACGTATCCTTTTCTCTGCAACATTACCAAGCGATAGTAACAGCCCCTCTTCATTAAGTGTGGAATCCTCTACCTTTTTTATATCTACCTTTACAAGCCCTTCTCTCTTCGCCATACCCAATGAGAGCAACTTCTTCTGATATGATATCTCCTCCTGCAGGGTGCTTACGAGCACCTTTGCCAACTCTATTAACTTGTTCTTCTGCATCTCTTCATCTTTCATAACTATTCACCCATCATATTAAAAATACCACGGAAGACACTCATCCCCCGGAAGACCCGATATAATCCTTACGGATTTTTTGCTTCCTTATCGTATCTCCCGTGGCTATATATATCTTTTGAAAGACGTTTAATCAGCATATCAGAAACTCCAAAACCACTGCCCCTCTTTGCAGATGTTTCTGCTATCTTATCATCAAATAATCCTTGGAATACCTCTTCACCGCTGCTCTGCGAGAACAAACCACTCTTTATAATGCCTTTCCTCATTGACTTTAGAAGCATTGATACAAAGAACGCCTCAAAACTCTGTGCGGCTTGCTGGAGCTCATTCACTTTATTCTGCGATGCAGATTGGGATTTATAAGCTTTAAGCCCTTCAAATCCTGTTGGCAAAGCGTAAATATTCATAATCCTAATTAGATATAACCTTCCCCTTTATAAGCCCGGCCTGACTCAACGCCTTTACGAGATCTATCATATCCTGTGAGGTAATACCTTCTTTCTCTTTCATAATATCCTGCAGTAGAGTATCATCTTTTATCTCCAGCGAAATACTACCCTTCTGTGCGCGTCCTTTTTTCACCATAACATCCCCAGTTACGGATATTACTTTGGTTTTATCATTTATTATTACAAGTGCTTTATCTTCACCTACCAGTTGGACATTCGTATCTAAAACCCTCGATATAAACTTGACAGGTTGACCCACAAAGTCAGTAAACTCTCTATATCCATACAACTGAAAATCAGTAGTAGTAGGTATGCGAACTTCTATAGTACCACCATCTACAGCATATGCTATACCAAGTTCAACTGCTTGTTCTGGAGTAAGGTCAAATTTGCCACTATTATTTATGGCATCTGCTATAGTATTAGCTAAACTAAAATCAGTTCTATTCAGGTGAAGTGTTAATATATATTTATTACCCCTTTCCTTTATAAAGTTATGAACCAATGCCTTCTCTACTATCGCTCCGTTTGGCACATAACCAACGGTAGGGTTATCTCCGTCAACAATAAGGTCACCCTGGGCCAAGGCATAGACGTTTTGGTCTTCCCTGGCCCTAGGGCTCCGGAGAGGGGTTATTAAGAGTCTTCCGCCTGAAAGGGACTTAGCATCCCCTAAGGCAGAGACCTTTAAATCAATCTTTGTTCCTTCTGCTTGGAAAGGCGGCAGTTCCGCCTCAATATGAACTAAAGCAACATTCTTTGAAACAATATCCGCTTCGCTTACCTTCCAGTTATTCTGGTTAGATAGATACGACCTTAACTTCTGCATTGTTACACCCTTACTGCTGTCGCCGGTGCCTTTTAATCCATATACAAGGCCATCTGCCTCTATAAAGTTAGACCTCGCACCCTCTACTTCTACGAGGTCTTTCACCCTCTGTGCAAATATATTCTGGGATAAAATGGCAAAGAACAAAAATATGGTTACCAGCGTTACGCTATAAGTTCTGATGTTATGCAGTATAGACCTCATATTCTATATTTCTCCTAAAATGGCCAGAGCTGTCCAAGTAACCACCCTATTACACCTGGCTTCTGGGTATCATTCACGCTGCCATCTCCCTCGTAGGTAATATTTAGGTCAGCAATATTGCTCGATAGCACCTTACTATCGGTTACAGATTTCTGGTCAATCTTACCAGTCAACTTTATGGTCTCTGTCTCATTATTTACCTTTCTGGACTTCTTTGCCTCTATTATTAATGTGCCGTTTGGTAGGACGTCTATAACTTCGGCGGTTATGGTATCCGTTAATGCGAACTGCCGCGTTGTGCCGCCTGTATTATCCTGCCTAAAACGGGCATCTACATTTATCTTATTATCGCCTGGTTGCCCCTGCACTATAGTAGGTAATATTGCCTTACCGCCAGTTTCGAAACGGAGAAAATCGTTAATATTATATTCCCACCGAGACCTCTTGTCCGTCTTCAAGTCCGCCTTTGATGTCCCGCTCGATTTCTCTAATATGAGAATCTGAACTAAGTCGTGCTTCTTTATAGTATTTTGAACTGGCTCTTCGTATGGTGAACTGGTGGCTCCATTCCATAGCGATTGTGCATTTGCTACGCCTACTAACACATTCAGACAGATAAATGATACAACAAACATAGTAACTTTCTTCATCTTCCCTCCTCATTAACAACACTAACTACTGTGCTGGATATAACTTTCCCCATAAATTTTACTTTAGTGGCTGGATATTCGAGCTTAATTACATCTCCTATAGCACCATCCTGCAGGGCAACTGCATTCGCCTCTATAAATTTTCCTCTCGCTCGAACTGTGTCTCTATTTTTTACAACCGGCTTTAATCTTAAGAGCCCCAACCGTATAATCTCACCCTTCTCTATATTTGCTGTGGAAATGCTACCTACCAAAATACTAATATCAGTAAAGTAATCTACCTCGCTACTCTCAATAGCCATATTTTTTAATGTAATGTCAGCAGTGGTCAGAATTCTGCCTGGGTATATTGGCTTGATTGCTACAACTGCCTTTGTCATTTTATCGGATTCATTTTCTTTGCTTATCGGCTTGAGTGATGTAACTTTCACACAATCTCCTATTACGATAAACTTCAGATTGCTGTCTCGCCTCTTTATTTCTGATAATACCTCATCAGCAGTTATTACTCTTACTATCGTGCCTTCCGGTGCCAGACCTAAATGTATAGAACTAATAGGGCTTTTAGCCGACTCATCAGCCGAACTCTCTATAATGTCCACTATCCTCACATATTTTGTAGATATGGTTACCTCTTCCTTAAGCTTGAGAACTGTATCATTCTCCGCATATAGGAAATGCGACACCATTAGGAACGTCAAAAGGCAATACCACTTACTTTTCATCTAATATTATCTCCTCAGGTTATTTATCTCCTGCAGCATCTCGTCAGCGGTCTTTATGCTATTTCCATTTATTTCGAAGGCACGCTGCGTCTGTATCATATCCACGAGTTCTCTTATCACATCCACATTGGATTCTTCTAATACCCCCTGCCTTATAGTGCCGAAACCAGCGTCCAATGCTGGTGTGCCATCGAGGCGAGGTCCGGCGGCAGGACTCTCTATAAAGAGATTGTCACCGATTGCTACAAGCCCGGCTGGATTTATAAATTTGCTGATGTTAATCTGCCCAAGCTGGACAGGGGCAGTTGGGTCGGATGGATTTATCCCCTGAACAAGCCCTGTCGGGTCAACTGTTATACTGCTCAATATTATGTCCGTCGGAATACTAATCTGCGGCTCTATACGATATCCCTCAGGCGTTATCACATTTCCCTGATTATCCAAACTAAAATTGCCCGCCCGCGTAAACGCAATCCTGCTGTTCGGGAGTGTAACTCTAAAAAATCCCTCACCCTCAATCGACCAATCAAGCGGATTATCGGTCCGCGCAAAGTCGCCCTGCGTAAATATCTTCTCCGTCGAGACGAGCCGCACGCCCGTGCCGAACGATATCCCCGTCGGCTGTTGGCTCACACCAGCCTGCCCGCCCCCAGGATATTGCAGATACTGGTAGAACAAATCCGCAAAGTTCACACGCGACTTTTTGAAGCCCGTCGTATTCACGTTCGCCAAGTTGTTCGAAATCGCATCAATCTTGTTCTGCATCGCCGCTGCACCCGTTACCGCTATTGAAAGTGATCTTAATGGCATATATACCTCCTACTTAAAAATTTATCTTGGCAATCTTCCTAAATCATTCACTGCCTTCTCGAGTGTGCTGTCCTGAAATCTAATCATCTGTAGATTGGTCTCGAGCGTCCTCATCCCCTCTATCATTGCTACTAATTCCTCAATCGGATTTACACTCGCACCCTCTATTACCCCCTGTCTGATATTCGCCTCCGCAGCAGTCCGCCCATTTGCACCTGTGTTTTCAAATAGTGTATTCCCAAACTTCCGCAATTTTGTGTAATCATCAAAATCGACCAGCCCCACCGCACCAATCTGCGTATCCCCCATATATATCCCGCCCGCCTCATCTATGAGGAGATTGCCCGCCGTAACCCCCTCAGCTAAAGTTATTGGCTCACCTCCGGCACTTGTCAGGGCATATTTCCCATCCTGTGTTACTACCTGCCCTGATGAGTTGAATGTGAAATTGCCCGCACGGGTGTAATAATTTTTCCAATTCTCTAAACTCCGAACTGTGAAAAAGCCGTTTCCCTCAATCGCAAGGTCGAGCGGATTGCCAGTATCCTCCATCGCACCCAAACTCGTGTCGAAACTCACCCTGTCGATAGTGGGTGCGGAAATGCTTTCATAGACATTTCCTCCCTGCGAACCACCGACCGCACCTGCGAGGACGCTCTTGAATGAAATCCTATCACCTCTGTAGCCGGTCGTATTTATATTTGCCAAATTATTCGCTATCGTGTCGAGACGCATCTGCTGGACGTGCGCCCCTAATGCTGATGTTCCGATGCCGTATAACATTTTTAAATTTCAAACCTCAAAATCCAAATTACAAATAAATCCAAAATTCTGCATTCTACATTCCTCATCTACGCCACCAAATGCTCCCTCAAAGCGGTTACAATCTTCCTCGAGAGCCGCGGCTTCGTCTTCCTATACAGTTCCACTGCGAGGTTCAGTATGTCGTTAGGTATGCCGCTTGCATCTACATCAGATAGGAAACCGATAAACTCGCGAGAGAGATGCTCCGAGAGGTCGCGCCGAGTGAGTGTTATGTGCGCCTGCGTCTTCGTACCTTCCATAGCCCTTTCCTCCATGAAAAAATATTCAAGAGGTATAAGAGCAAACCACGTGCCAATGTGTTTTTTAGGTATGATTATTTAGCGGTATTGCGGATAAGTGCCTGTGGGACAACGACTTACTGAAATTATGAACTTTGAACTCTAAACTCCGAACCCTGAACTCGGTTGGAGCTTTCTGCCGAGTAGTAGGAAGAAAATGTTCTAATTCAACCTCTCTCCTATCATTTCGTCTCTCCTTGTGATGCTGTCGGAACAATTACGACAATCAATAAATATGCAATTAGACCTAAAAAGATGCCAGTAAATAAAGTTAGAATAACATACAGAATTCTGACAAGTGAAGGGTCAAGATTACTATAACTCAGCAAATCCACCGCAAACACCACCGAGTAGTCGGTCGGTAGGTGAGCGAAATAGCCGTTTCCTACCGGTGGCTATCCCACCCTGCACATTTAGGTCTGCACCACAGTGCCTACACTTAACTGCCGCCGCCTTTATCTCCTCTGCACAGAATGGGCACTTTTTCAGTAGCACCTCTCTGTCTAAGGCATCCAAAAGCTTATCGCCTTCTTCTGAACCAACCTTGCCATCCCTAACCATACTTAATATTCTATCTCTTTCTGTCTGATAGTTTGCCTGCGGTGAGGGATAGGACGGTGATGGCGGTAGATTAGAGATGGCTGATCTTTTTTGACTGTTCTTAATCAGCACAACGACTAATACAATAACGCCGACTACTACTGCTAATACGACTAATCCGATAAGGACAAACGGGATAAGAATAACACTTTCATTCATAATTTTCTCCTTTCTAATTTTGTTTAGAAATCACAATACCAAATGGGCGGGTTTTCATACTAATAATCTTCCTTTTGCAGAGGAGGGGCAGCAGGAGGGGGTACAGTCCACTTCTCCTCCATACCTTTTAACACCCTTTCTCTTTCTTCAAAAGCACTATCCGTAATTACTTTAGCACTATCCATCATTACTTTTTTCTCTCCTCTATATCTATAGAAGCAAGTAAGAGGGAATGCTAACAGAAGCAATAAAAATACAATGACCCAGAATAAACACCCACTCCTTTCTTTAGCAGGCGGTGTTTGAGTATTCTGTGGTGAAGGGGGCGGTTTAGCTATCGTTACATCCTCTCCTTTCAACGTGTTCAATAGCTTACTCGCCTCTTCTACCGATATCTTCTTCTCCGCCAGCATCTTCAGGATTTTCTGCCTTTCATCGTCCATTTTCTACCTCCTTTCTTTTTCAAATGTTTCTTTGATTCGATAACATCTAATAAACGTCTGCCTTCATCAGACGTTATTTTCTTTAACTTTATAAGCCGTTTGACAAGTTCTCTTTCTGTCTCCATAAGGATTAGTTTTCTAATTTTTTGTAGAAGTCCTTCCTGACCATTTTATTTATAGTTCCCTCAGTAATTTTATTGCCTCATCTACACTAATTTTGCCATCTTCTATTCCGTCTAATATTCGTCTTCTGTATTCTCTGTCAGCAGCTGTTTCGTGCTTTAGTTTATCAATAATCTGGTCTAATCGGTTTCTGACGGTAGGATAGGATATATCGAGCTTCTGAGCCACCGCTTTAAGTGAGCCACTGGATTTGACAAAGAGTTCAATAAACTCACGCTCTTCTGGAGATAGGCGAGCCAATCGTGGAATAGGTATCTCCCCCTCTACAGCAACCTTACAAGCACCACAGCGGGTTCGCTCAATCTTCATCGCCCCACCACAATAAGGACAAATACCTGATAGTTTCTCCATATCAAGAATCCTACCTTTTATGTTTAACGTTGTCAAGTATTATTTTCATTTTATTAAAAAATATTTCATAAAATATCAATATTATTGAATATAACAGAGACGAGCTATTAAAGCCAATTATTGTGCCTGAAATACGGAAATCAGTTCCGATGTCTCTGCAGAGTGGTAGGAAGAAAATGTATGAAGAATGTTTTTTACTTAATTATAAATGGGTTATATCTTTGTGAACATCTTAATAAAGAAATCCTTAATCTTACCCCACTCTACCGCTCGAAATAATTTCAACTCTGCTTCCCTATCCGCATCTACAAAATACGTCATCGCCTTATTAATAACGAGTGGATTATATGTCCCATATTTATTTACAAATAATTCAATGACACGTTCAGGTGTAAGAGATAATTTCTGCATTATGAAATATACATCCGTGAAATCCTTGCGACTACCTCTATCGATTATTGCGCTTATCTTCATACACAGTATGTCCTCTATACTCGCTATGGGAACTATATCCAACTGCCCGAGTGGACGTAATAATTTATATGAATAATGGAAAAATGACATCTTAACCTGCTCTACATCAGCGTGAATGGTATCCTTACTGCGAAAGAGGATGGTATATGGACGAAATGTCTCGGAATACTTGACGAAATCAAACTCTTTCTGGGTAAAAAAATCGAGGTCGATGGAATCGCGATGCCCCAGATAATAGTAGAGAGCCGTGCCACCCGCAAGGTAGAAATCCTCTGTATCTATAAACTTTCTTACTTGCTCTACGGCTTTTTTATGCTGCGGTAACAGAATCATTGACACGATAATACAATGCCCAAAAATTATACGACTGCGGGGATAAGAGCTTTCTCCCTCTTTCCTTTAGGAAGAGCCGCATCGCCTCGACTCCTACTAACTGTGCAAATGTATGAAACTGTTGGGGGTTAGCTAACTCCATCACACGCGCTATGATAAAAGGGCTATTCAGGTTCCCCTGCACCGAGCCCCAATCATACTCCCAAAATAACGGTTTCAGCGTCTCCATAATGATGATATTATATACTAAAGCCCTGTTAGACACAAGCATCTAAACTCTATTAGATGTATATCTCTAATTCGTAGTTAGATTTTCTATCCCCTATTTCTATATCATCCCTCTAAGACGGTTTGCCGAATATCATCCTGCCCGCACTG
>MHYJ01000119.1:8893-13700 GCA_001828445.1 Planctomycetes bacterium RBG_16_43_13 | reverse complement strand
CATTAGTAATAAGAAGTTCGAGCCGTTCGCCGATTCTATTCGCACATCCCTCTGCCACGACCATAGTGCCGTCGTCAAGATAGCCGACGCCCTGCCCCGGCCCCTCGCCCGGCTTCATTATCTTTATAGTAAGTTTCTCACCCTGTAGGACGACCGGGCGGAGCGCATTCGCTATGTCATTGACGTTTATCACCTCTACGCCCTGCACCTGTGCGACCTTGGAGAGATTGAAGTCGGTAGTAACGATGCGGCCTGTCAGCATCTTGGCAAGTTTGATGAGCTTGCTATCAACCGCCTCCATATAGGGGAGAACTGCCTCGTTTATCTGTATATTCAACCCTTTTTCTTCCCGCATCTTATTCAACATATCCAGTCCTCGCCTGCCCCTCACGCGCTTTAGCTTATCAGCAGAGTCAGCCACCGCCTGCAATTCATCCAGCACGAAGCGGGGGATTACTATCTCTGCATCTATCACCTTCGTCTTACAGATGTCGGCAATCCTGCCGTCTATGATAGCGCTGGTGTCGAGTATGATGGGCTTATTTACGGCGCCCTCCTTCGCCAGTTCTACGAATGGTATCACGATTTTGAAATCGTCCTTCGTATGTATGATGGCGACTACTGCTATGAAGCTGAAGAGGAACGTGATACAGAATTCGAAGATACGTCTCTCCTCTACGGGCAGGTCGCTGATGGACGGTATCAGATAGAGGGCGCTAATAAAAAAGTGTGCCATCACGAAGCCGAATACAACGCCGAACATCACGGTAGATACCGTAGCTATGAAACGTCGGGCGAAGGCAAGCTCCAAAAGCGTGAGTGCGACGCCTACCCCTGCACCCATAACAACGCTGTAGAGAAACGGCTTGTTGTAACTATCCCCTACATACCAGCCAATTACACCGCAAAGGATTACAAAGATTGCCCGTATGACGTGAAGCATATAATGCCCTCCTAAAAAAGATATAAATACGAGATAAAAATCCAAAATACATAATATGTGAATACTACCAAATAGACATAAAAAAGCAAAACTAAACTTTACTCCTCCAGTTCCTTCCGAAATTTCGCATCCTTAATTTTTTAACTTCTCAATCTCCTCCTTAGATACTCCGAGCCATCGGAGGGTATCTTCAGCGGACTGACGAACAGAACTATTGTTATCCTTTAACAATTGCTTTATATCCTGTATCGCCCACCTCGCATCCAGCTTCGCAAGAACATGAGCTACCAACCATCTAACATCACTATCATCATCTCTCAGTAGTTTCTCAATATGCGGGATAGCACCTACTCCCTTTCTATCCTTTCCGCTCCAACCACCTTTTATTTCATAATCTATCTCATCCTCCCAATTACCACCTCCTTCGGACCAACCTAACGTTAACGCGCCCACACTATGGTAACTAACATCTGTACCTCTATAGCCCAAAGTAAATTCTCCACCCGTTGCTATTACTATAAGTGATTGCTTCTCTGCTTTTTGAAAATTGTCCCAGTTCTTTGACATAAGTTCACCTATTACCATTGCTACATCGCTATCCTCTACTTCGTCTTTGTGTAAAATTACCCTATTCCTATTCATCTCTACTAACTTATGAAGTATCATAAATATGGCGTGGGCATCGTTTTTTGGATTAGTCAAATCTCTACATATATCAGGATACCACTTAAGTAGTTTATCTGAGAGTTTCACCCTCAACTCAAGCATATTTAGGGTACGTCTAACCCTCTCGCCTGCAGGAGCGTTTTTAAGGTATGGTATAGCAGGTGACCCTATCTTAAGCAGTTCCTCCTCAGCATCCTTATATGCGAATTTATTGTTGAGGAGGTATATTTTTCCCTTAATCCTTTTCTCGAGGGCGGGGGAGATTTTATTTGTATCTCGTGCTCCATTCTCCGTCTTCTGTCCTATATCTTCCGTTGTAGAGGAAGCGGAACAACCTAAAAGCAAGGATGCAACAAGCATCATTGAGATAGTTCCACAAAATCTTAACATCGTTCTTTACTCCTACGCTTACGCCTTCTCGAACGGCTGGAATAATTTCTGGTATTCCTCCTGTGCATAGCGGTCGGTCATACCTGCGATGTAGTCGGCGACGGCGCGCTCGAGACCAACGTCCTTCGCCCACGTCTGAAAACGCGGCGGCATCTGCTCGGGACGTCTCACATACTCTACAAAAAGTTCCTTCAGAAACCGCTTCGCCTTCTCGGACATACGCATTACCCTGTAGTGGCGATAGACGTTCTTGTGGAGGAAGTTCTGAAGTTCTCGCTTTTTCCTCTCCATATCTGGTGAGAACGTAACCACCTTCTGCTTCTGGCTCCTCACATCATCTACGTCATTTATCTTCAGCAGTTTTATGTCTTTCTCCGTGTTATTCACGAGGTCGGTTACCTCAAAATTTATGATGGACAGGACTGCCTGTTTTATGAGGAGGTCGGCGTTAATCTTTTTGTATAGTTTCTTGACTTGCTCCACCGCCTCCTGCCAGAGTGCAACGTCCTTTATATCGTCTTCGCTGATGAGCCCTGCCTTTATGCTGTCATCTGTGTCGTGTGCGTCATAGGCGATAGAGTCCGCCCAATCGACGACCTGACATTCGAGGAGCGGCTGGAGATGCGACTCGTATTCTGGCTCGACGGGGAAATCGGGCTTGACCGTGTGCTTACGCATCGACTCAAGCGTTTCCCAAGTAAGATTCAGTCCGCTAAAATTAGGATATTTATTTTCGAGCAGTTCGACGACGCGAAGCCCCTGGATATTGTGTTCGAACCCGCCATAGTTCTTCATCTCCTCTTTAAGTGCGTCCTCGCCTGCGTGGCCGAAAGGCGTGTGTCCCAAGTCGTGTGCAAGGGCGAGCGTCTCTGAGAGGTCTTCATTTATGTTCAAGATGCGGGCGATGGTGCGGGCGATTTGAGCCGCCTCCATAGAGTGGGTGAGACGGGTGCGATAGTAGTCGCCCTCGTGATTTACAAAGACCTGCGTTTTATATTCCAGCCGTCTGAAGGCGGTGGAGTGGACGATTCTATCACGGTCTCGCTGAAAAGCGGTGCGGTAGGGATGTTCATCCTCTTTGTGTTTCCGCCCGCGAGAGCGACCGCTCTTCGCAGAATACGGTGCGAGCGTCTCATCTTCACGCCTTTCGAGTTCTTGACGGGTTAGCATAATTTCTTATCCACAATCTCGTCTATCCAACGGAGGAGGGATTTTATCTCCTCCATTGTTATATCAGCCATATGTGCGATGCGGAATGTCTTTTCCTTTATCTTACCATATCCGTCTGAGATGACGCAGGAGTGCTGGCGGGTGAGCTCGTCGTTCAGCTTTTTAACACTAATGCCCCGTGTATTTGAGACAGATGTAAGCCCAACCGCCTCGTAGCCCTTCTCGGGGAAGAGTTTGAATCTGTTCTCCGCCCAACTCCGCGTATATTTCGCCATCTCGAGGGTGCGGGCGAATCTATTGTCGAGCCCTTCTGAGAGAAACTTATTTAGCTGTAAATCGAGGGCGTAGATATGGGAGATGCTCGGTGTATTGGGCGTCTGGTTCTTCTCGTCGAATTTCTTTAATTCTGTCAGATTGAAATATGAGCCGCGATTTTTTACATTTTCCGCCTTCTTCATTGCCCTTTCACTAACATATACAACCGTAAAGCCGGGCGGTAAGCCGAAGCCCTTCTGCACGCCTGCGAGGAGCAGGTCAATCCCAAGTCGCTCGGGCTCAATTTTTACAGTAACCAAACTGCTAACGGCGTCAACGATAAACATCACATCTGGAAATTTTCTCACAACATTAGCTATATCTTCCAGTGGGTTGAGGAGACCTGTAGATGTCTCGCTATGAACGAGTGTAATCGCATCATATTTGCCGGTGGCGAGCTGGCTCTCAATCATTTCTGGCTTTACAGCGTTACCCCACTCGACGGCGAGCTGGTCTGCCTCTTTACCGTTTTCGAGACAGATTTGATACCACCTCTCGCTGAACGCACCACAGGTGGTGGACAAAATTCGCTTTTCAGAGAGGTTGCGAATAGAGCCCTCCATAGCACCCGTAGCGGACGAGGTTATCAGAAATACGTTACCATTCGTGTAGAGGAGCTTCTGGAGTTTTCCCTTAACACCTTTATGCAGGTCCTCGTAGTCCTTGCCTCTGTGAGCAAGCATCGGTGCAGACATTGCTTTAAGCACATCCTCGTGAACCTCGACTGGGCCAGGTATAAATAGTTTCTTATGCATACGTCTCCTCCTTTCACTAAACAAAGTCAATCTTATTCATTATCAAGCCGGTTAGCAACTTTGGATAAAAATCGGTTGACTTCTGTGGGAATCGCTCACCATTTTTCACGACGGTCTTTATTTGTTCTATTCTAACTGGATTCAATAGGAAGGCAATCTGTGATGCGCTATTTCTGACCTTACCTATTGCCTCGTCAGCATTGCGTATAAATTCCACATTTTGCTCTGCCGCCAATTTATCTTTACCTATGGATAGCGTCCGTTCCAATATAATAGAGTGCAAGACGTTCACATCAAGCTGTTTCCATGCATCTGACTTCCTGTCCGGGATAATGGTTGATACCGATTTAATATCTTTCAACGTAAGCAATAAATATGATTTTATGTCTATTACAGCAACTCCAAAGCATATCTTGGTAAAGCCCTCTATATGCAGGTCTTCAAGCATTTCAACACGGGCACGTGGCTCTGACTCATCATCCTCAAAAGGATATTCACGAATAGTAAAATATCGTGCTATAGCGGCCTTAAAATCTGCGAAGGAGAACTTCGGCAGTCCATATATGCA
>MHYJ01000119.1:0-8856 GCA_001828445.1 Planctomycetes bacterium RBG_16_43_13 | reverse complement strand
GCCACTGTCCATATTTATAAGGGTAACCAAAACATTGTAATGCGTCTCCGTGCAGGCATTAGCGCACTTTACTCCACGCTTTATCATCTCATTTCTATAGGCAATAGCTGTTTCATAGCGATGATGACCATCCGCAATTATGACGTCCTTGCCATCTAACTCCTTCTGCAATCTTTTAATTGCCTGCGCATCAGTTATCCGCCAGACCTTGTGAACTTCTCCGAAATCGTCCTTTGTCTCAAATACCGGTTCGCTACGAGAATATTCATCAAGCAATTTATTTACGAACTGTTCTCTATCAGAATATAGCATAAAGACGTGCCCAAAATTCGCACCAGTAGTAAGCATTAGGTTAAACCTATCGACTTTGGGACCAGTGTGCGTCTCCTCGTGTGGATAAACCCTACCTTTACCAAATTCCTCCAATTGCACAAGGGCTGTTAAACCCTTTCTAACCCTTATCTCATCGCCAACCTTATATATTTGGTGATAGACATAGATGGCAGGAACCGCATCCCTCTGTAAGACACTACTTGATAACCAATCCTTGAAGGTCTTCCCCGCTGCATTATATTTATCCGGCTCATCTTTTCTCTTTATTATGCGAACTATATTATATTCATTCCGTTTGTAATATATCTCTTGGAGTGATGAATCAATCTTATCGTATGGCTGAGTAACAACACTGTTTACATTCTTTACCTTATCTTTGTTATACAGAATTGCCCTGAATGGAAATATTTTTGGCATAGTTTTTCCTCTAATGTTTAAAATGTCTCATACCTGTAAATATCATAGGAACATTATGCTTTCTCGCCGTCTCGATAACTTCGTCATCACGAATAGAGCCACCCGGTTGTATAATCGCTGATACGCCTGCCTTTATCGCCTCCTCGACACCGTCTTTGAATGGGAAGAAAGCGTCTGAGGCAAGAACAGAGCCATTAGCCCTTTTACCTGCCTTTTCTACTGCTATCTTTACAGAATCAAGCCGACTCATCTGTCCCGCACCTACGCCTACAACCATCTCATCTTTTGCTAATACTATGGCGTTCGACTTAGTATGCTTTGCAACCTTCCAGCCAAATATAAGGTCTCGCCTCTGACTTTCAGTCGGCTCTACGGTCATTGTTTTCATTGCTTCAAATAACTTATCATCTGCTGTCTGAACGAGTAGCCCACTCTCCACACTGCGAAGTTCATATCCACTATAGCGTCGTTCCTTCTTAAGACCCGCCTCCAGTATCCTAAGATTTTTACCCCATTTGGGCTTCTTTGTAAGTATATCCAATACCTTTGCCTCATAAGCAGGAGCAATTATCGCTTCGAAAAAGTTACCCTTATCCGCAACCTTCTCGGCAGTTGCTACATCCACTGTTACATTAAAGGCAAGAACACCTCCATACGCAGACACTGGGTCGCCTGCAAGTGCCTTAACAAACGCCTTTTCCGCACCGTCAGCCCATCCTACACCGCAAGGATTATTATGCTTAACTATAACTGCGAGGGGACGGTCAAACTCCTTCGCAAGGCGATATGCTGAATCCAGGTCGAGAATGTTGTTATAAGAGAGTTCTTTACCGCCAAGCACTTTAGCGCGAGCTACAGATGAATCAATGTTGTCAGCAGATATATAGAACGCACCCCTCTGATGTGGGTTCTCGCCATATCGTAGCATACGAGACATCTGGTAAGTAATAGTTAATGTATCAGGAAATGAACTGTGCGATGAATCACCTACACTGCCAAGATAGTTTGCTACAGCAGAGTCATAGACAGCAGTATGTCTGAATGCCTTTGTGGCAAGTTCCTGTCTAAATTCAATGGGGAGAGAGCAACCTTCTTCCTTCATTTTCCTAATCACACTATCGTAGTCCGAAGGGGATGTAACAACTGTCACATACTTATAATTCTTGGCAGCGGCACGCACCATAGATGGGCCACCTATATCGATATTCTCAATGGCATCCTCCAAAGTAACATTTGGCTTCGCAATCGTCTCCTGAAATGGATACAGATTCACTACCACAAGGTCTATGAACTTTATACCTTGTTTCTCTGCCTCTTGCTTATGCGTATTATTATCTCTTACAGCGAGGATGCCGCCGTGGATCTTTGGATGTAGTGTCTTCACTCTACCATCCATAATCTCAGGGAAGCCCGTATAACTCGATACTTCTACAACATTCAGCCCATTCTCTCTGAGAAGTTTGGCAGTACCACCAGTAGATAGAATTTCTATATCAAAGCCCTGCAGGGCTCTAACAAAATCAACTATTCCTGTCTTGTCGTGAACACTTACGAGTGCACGTCTTATCTGCATAAAAAGTAAAAATACCTATATACTGTTTAGATTATAAGTATATAGCAAAACCGCGTCAAATGTTTATTTACACAGTTGGGAAGCCACTCCTACAAGGTTAATATCTTGTAAAACAACTTGACTTATGCAATGCGTAATGGATAGAATCAATATTCTGTAAATGCGAATACCAAAGAAAGCACTATTCATAGCATCACTCCTAATCGGCATAGCCGCCTTTCTATGCATTCCACTATTTGTAGGAATAGAAGAAGTATGGTCTATAATAAGGGCAGTGGGGTGGCTCGGCATCATATTATTTTGTGTAAATAGCGCTCTTATACTTGTCGCTCCTGCAATCGGATGGAAGATACTCATAGACAAAGACGGCCAGACAGTACCCCTGATAAGCTTACTTAAAGCCAATATTATGGGATATCCAATAAACTTCGTAGCACCATCTATGTATTTAGGTAGCGAACCGTTGCGGGTCTTCTATATTGCCGACATCCATAATCTGCCAAAGAGAAAGGTGCTCGCATCAGTAATAGTAAATAAATTCCAAGAACTTGCAGGATTAGTTTTCCTGTGCTTAATAGGAACAATTATAATCGTTTGCAGTGGCGGTCTATCTCAGGGAGAAACTATCTCCATAATAGTAGCCATCTCTATAATAGCACTCGTTCTAATAGCTATGTTATACGCCTTCTTAAGTAACTTCAAACCAGTTCTGAAGACGGTAAATATCCTCTCTAAATTAAAATTATTCTCAAGTAAGATAGAGGGTATGAGGCATAAGGCAGAAGAACTGGAGAATATGGTGCGAGAGCACTTCATAAAAAGATGGAAGACATACCTGAATTCCCAACTTATAACACTCGTATCAGCCGCTTCGGTGTTTATTAGACCTATTATATTCTACTACTTTTATAATAAAAACATCTTAATAGAAACCCAGCTCTTTACTCTGCTCACAAAACTTTTCATAATCTATGTTCTTACACAGATTGTCTTGGTATTCCAGCTGACGCCCGGCGGCTTCGGCACCTTTGAAGGTGGTATGATACTCACTTTCCAGATAGCAGGGCTGGGCAGTGGCAGTGCAGAGGCGATAGCATTCTCCATAATCACGCGTATAGGCGAACTCGCTATGGTATTTGCGGGGCTGTGGATGATAAGCCACTATGGACTAATGAAGGTAGCAAAAGGAAAAGAAGACACCAATAATGCTGAAAAGTTATCCTGATGTAGTAGCTTTTTTCTTTATTAGAGGCAGAACAGCACGAAACTCATCCGTCCCACCTTTCTCAAGTAAGTCATATACAACAATCTCAGTAGAGGAAGGAATCGCCCCACCACTATACATCTTTTCCAATCCTATCTTATGGTCTAACTCAGAACGTGCAGATACGGCATTACTTACGACGTGGACATCATAACCTTCTACCATTGCGTCAAGCACCGTCTGGCAAACACATATATGGGTCTCAATGCCCACTACAATAAGTTGCTCCCTTCCTACATCTGAAATCTTCTTCCTAAACTCTTCAGAGCCAAAACAGCTAAATATTATCTTCTCTACTGGTGAGTAATTGTCGAGTTTGGTTTTTATCTCAGGAATTGTCTGACCAAACACACGGGAGTTATGCTCTGTTAGAAGTATTGGCAGGTGTAAGATTTTTGCAGTTTCTATTATCAGTGCTACGTTTTGCGCTATCTCCTTCGCCCCTACTATCTCCCGCATAAGACGGTCCTGCATATCGATTATGAGCAGTGCCGACTTATCCTTCGATAGTATATACTCGTGCCTCATAACAACAAACTACTTACGCAGGTTTAGCCACTTTCCCGGACCGTAGGCAGGTGGTGCAGACCTTTATCCTAACTATCTTGCCATTTACAATACCTCTTACCTTCTGCAAATTGGGTTTGAAACTGCGATGTGTTCTACCCGTTATCTTCTTACCAACACCACCCTTCTTCTTTGCTAAACCGCGACGAGCTATGCTGAAACCTCTTATCGGTCCTTTTCCGCAAATCTCACATATTCTGCTCATATTATATTCTCTCAATTAGACGCGGGAAGTATAGATATTATGTAATAAGAATGCAACTAAAAAAGGGCAGAAGTATAACAATACGTCCACTGATGAAGCCACTTTACACTTGACAACCAAAAATATTGTGTTACAGTTATTACAGTTAACCTTCAGGAGGGAAAAGGGTTTATGGCGAGGAATCTTGTAGGATTAGACATCGGCTCAAGATTTATAAAGGCAGTCCAGCTAACGGAAGAAAAAGATACTTATTCTATAACCCAATACGCTCGCATAGAGATACAACCGCAAGAACCAATACCGGATGCCTTAAGAGGAATATTTGAAAGCAACAACTTCCAGACAAAGCGTGTGGTAACGTCAGTATCCGGTAGATTTGTTATAGTAAGGTATATAACTATGCCGGTAATGAGCGAGGACGAGCTGAGAAACGCCGCAAAATATGAGTTGGGTAAATATATACCATTTGAGGTAGACGAGGTAATACACGACTGCCAGAAGTTAGAGGAAGTTCAAGAGCCAACCACACCAGAAGGCGAGAAAGAGATGAGGGTTTTACTCGTAGCGGCAAAAAGAACTTTCATAGATGAACATACATCACTATTAGAGGACGCTGGCTTACAACCCCACGTAATTGATGTGGACTCGTTTGCATTAGGAAACTGTTACGAACTCGGAAGCACTCTAAATCCAGAACAACAAGACCGTAACAAACTGATAGCTATTATAGATGTAGGTGCAACAAAAACAAATATAAATATAGCGAATGCTACTACCTCGTATTTCACAAGAGAATTCTATAAGGGAGGAGATGATATAACAGATGTATTATGCAAAAAGATGGCTTTAGAGGTCAAGGAAGCAGAAGTGCTGAAAAGAAATCCAGGTAGTGAAATAAGTAGAGTATCCGAATGTATAGCAGGCACCATAGATGATATATGCCACGATATAAATATAAGTATCGACTTCTTCGAGAATCAATACGATAGAAGGGTTGACTCTATACTGCTGACCGGCGGTTGCAGCCAAACAGTAGGATTATCTGAAGATATAGAAAGAACTATAGGCAGACCAATTGTGAAATGGAATCCTTTAGAAAACTTTGAGATTAATCTTGATGATGAGAAAAAGGCACAACTCACTGATGATATGCCGCAGGTAGCAATAGCATTAGGGTTGGCTTCTCGCATACGAAAGGATTAGAGTGTATGCTTAAAATTAACCTACTACCATTAGAGAAGAGAAGGGCAGAGAAGACACCTCTACCCCGATTTTTCCTAATAGTGGCGGATGCCGCTATAACAGCAATACTCGTTATTTACATAATCTCTATACTTCTCAAAGTATCAGATGCCAAAGATGCAAATAAAGATAAAGACAATGCGATTAAGGGCTTAGCAGAAGATGTAGCTAAATATGATAGAATAGATGCCGATATCAAGACAGTTGAGGCAAGGGCAAAGGAGGCACAAGATGTCGTATATCGTCAGTTCAGATGGGCGGAGATTACAGAGAATATATGGGCCGTTATAAGCAAAAATAAGGTCTGGATAGACAAACTCGAGGCAATAAATTTAAGAACTGCCCAGAGCGAGCTAAAGAAGGTCAGGCCTGATACCAAGGATATAGCAATTGGTGCTGTAAAACTGGTCTGTCATGCTATAGGTCCGTATCCAAACTTTATGACGAAATTCAGAATGGACCTGAAGACAGACCCTAAACTTAGTAAAATATTCAACGTCATAAACATAAATCCTGACTATACAGTAGAAGAGGAAAAGGACTTCCAGGAAGGCAGTTCAGTATCGTTTAGTATAATATTGATAGGTATAACTGCCGCTCCACCTACTTCTGCAGGACAACCTGTTAGATAAGGAGAATACTATAAAATGGCACTACTGACAGAAAGACGGATGACAATCTTAGTATTTGCTGTAATAATAGTAACTATTCTTGGAGGTGCCGCCGCTATATACTATTTCCAGTTTAATGTCCTCGCAGAAGAGCAAAAAAAAGGTAAGAATTTAGATGCCCAGTTAATAGACGCGCAGAATAAAAGGGATAAACTGCAAGAACTGGTAAGAAGGTTAGAAGAGCTGAGGCAAAAGACCGCACAGGCGAAGGCAATGGTCCCAACCCTCGATATAAACGAATACGACAATTTTATCAATACTCTGGACAAGATAGGTAGAACAACAGGGGTGTCTATACCTTCAGTTAAGTATGTTGCAAAAAGTGGAGGGATAGCGGCACCTACACCAGGACAGAAAAAATTACCCCCAACAGTTGAAGAAAGCAACTTCGACCTAAAGGTCTATGGTGAGTTCTACAACGTATTAAAATTCATCGACCTTCTTGAAAAGAATGAGAGATTCATAATAGTCAACAGCTACTCCATCGCACCTATAAAGAGCGATGCAGCCAAGCTAACCGACCGAGCAAAAACATCAGGGATAATATTGCCTGACTTATGCGAATTAAAGTTGAAAATTACTGCCTATACGTATAAAGCATCTTCTCAAGAACAGAAACAGGTAGAAAATATACAACAAACTACACCAATCCCAGATTAGGCGAAGTTCGCAGTTCAGAGTTTAAAGGCATTAACTTAAGATAATCTAAAACTTGGAACCTTGAACTGGGAACTAAGAACTATATTTTAGCCCATTCTACCGGCACAGCATCTATATCTGCTTTTTCTCCCCTCGTATTCATAGATAACCGTATATCTTTACCGCAGGATTGGGATGCCTGAGAACAGCCGCCGCTATTACTTCCCGCCCCGTGAACAATCTCATACGGCTCCCATCCCCCGATGTGCGATACTGCGAATGGTGGCTCATCTTCACTATATCTCTCCGTCTTGAAATAGCTAAATCTATCCCATACTATTGGCTTATGCTCATTACTATCCTCAATACCTACCAACCCGGGCGGTAGTTCTACCGACTCATAATGCCTACCGTCTCTCTCATCTGCAACCTCTTTCCATATCAGTGCCTCCCTGCAGGCAGATGGGCTTGGACCATATATATCGCCTGTTTCAGTGAAGGTATTACCTGGACACCTATTGCAATATTTCCTTATATTACAACTCGTGCAACCATATATCTTATCTTTGTCAGGAAACCTGCGAATCTCTTTTAGGAATGGCGAATTATGCCATATCTCTTTTAGCGAGACGTATCTCACATTACCGGCAGGAATTGGAACCGTAATACAGGGGAATACATCTCCATAAGCATTTATACTCATCAGCGAACGTCCCATATTACAACCAAGATCGCTGAAGTTGTTGTTATTGACCCTCTTTTCATGGAACTCTTCGTCAAAGCGGTCGCTGAAACTCCTTTTCATATCTCCTTCCGCTACAGAGAGGTCAAATGTATCCCGTGCCAAATCATCCCGAGCAGTCATTTTGGTATTCATCCGATAAGGTATGCCAAGCTGATTTGCCATTTCAATCATAGAATCATACTCGTGAAAGTTAAGATGCATTAATATATATTTTAATAGGACATATATACCCTGCTCCTTCAGCCGCTTACAGGCATTTATTGTCTTATTGAATGAGCCGGGAACACGGGTTATTGCATCATGCGTTTTGGCAGTAGCACCATAAACGCTAACTCCAACGTAGAATATATTTAGTTTAGATAACTCATTAGCAACATCATCAGTTATTGCCAATCCATTTGTAAATATCTGCAGAGCCATCTTTCTATCACTGGCATAACGAAGGATATTTAGGAAATTTGGATTAACGGTTGGGTCGCCCCCAGTAAAACTGACGAAGAGCGTCCCAAGTTCACGGAGTTCATCTATAATGTGCTTTGTGTCCTCAAAAGAGAGTTCTCTCCTTCCCCTCTCTGGCGTAGCATAGCAATGCTGGCAGTTAAGGTTACATTTGCGGGTGAGTTCTAATATAACAGAATAAGGGATATATTTCTTAGTTACAAGTTGAGAAATTTCACCTAATATCCCCATAATCTTGGATTTACACTAAGAATTCATTGGAGATGTTTGGCAAGGTTCGTTGAGGAAATTATCCATCTCCTTTCCACAAGCCAGCGCTCCCCTTTCAAGGTAATGCTGAGTTTCTATTTTTGGACTTTGATAAATCTTCTTTTTATCCTGATTCCTGTCCCCCTCTTTCTTTTCCATCTTAGACAGCCCTCCTACTTAATATTTACAACAGTGGTTCCTCTACATTCCAAACACCTATTATTATAAGCAAATTCCTAATATATCTACAAGCATAAAATTTACTTTGCCTCTAACATAATTAAAACATTCTTCCTAATAGCGGTGGCTAAATTCTGCATTACATCACTTGAGAGCCCTTTAACGGGGATAACGTCGTATCCTACATAAAAATAACTGCCATACGCTATCTTATACTCTCTCCCCTTCTTGCTAAAAGTCCTCTCGAAGGCATTATGACATCTATCACAATTATTCCTCATATTCTTTGCTATATCCTTAGCACTCGCTATA
>MHYJ01000118.1:6752-8651 GCA_001828445.1 Planctomycetes bacterium RBG_16_43_13 | reverse complement strand
CATCTTTCGTTATCTCCACTATATCAAGAAAGCGGACGCTTTCATCTAAAAATCTACCGACTGCCACTTCGTTTGCCGCATTCATCACAGCCCCCATCGTCCCGCCATTCTCCGCCGCCCTGTAGCCCAAACGAAGTGCGGGGAATCTCTCGTAATCAGGGCTCTCAAATGTCAAATTTCCTACCTCCGCTAAATTTAGACGGTGATTAACGTTATTCGGCATCCTCTCAGGATGTGTCAGTGCATATTGTATCGGCAGTTTCATATCGGGCAAGCCCATCTGTGCTATGACCGAGCCATCGCAAAATTCCACCATCGAGTGAACTATCGACTGCGGATGAACCAGTATCTCTATCTGCTGATGCCTCAAGCCGAAGAGCCAGTGCGCCTCTACGATTTCGAGTGCCTTATTCATCATAGTCGCAGAATCAATCGTTATCTTCCGCCCCATACCATTCCAGACCGGATGACGCAACGCCTCCTCCCGCGTGGCTGTTTTTAGTTGCTCAATACTATATTTACGAAATGGACCGCCGGAGGCAGTGAGGAATATCTTCTTCACCTCGTTCTTGCTACCACTCCTTATTGCCTGAAACAATGCACTATGCTCGCTATCTATAGGGATAATCTCGCCATTATGTTTATTAGCCAATTGAGTGAGTAGCCCTCCTGCTATAACGAGCGACTCCTTATTTGCGAGTGCGAGCCGCTTGCCCGCTTTTAATGTGGCAATGCTAAACGGCAGTCCCGACGCACCTGCCACGGCTGAGAGAACGATATCTACTTCTTTAGATGTGATTATATCTTTTACGGCATCCACACCGCAGAATAGTTCAGTAGATATGCGAGATGAGCCAAGCGACCGTTTCAACTCACTGTAAGCGGATTTGTCTATGACTACCGCCTTCGCGGGCTTATACTCATTTATCTGTTCAAGCAAGAGACGCCAGTTCGTATTGGCGGCAATACAATATATAGAGCAGTAGCCATTTAATTCTTTTGCCACCGCAAGTGCATCACGCCCAACCGAGCCAGTTGAGCCAAGTATCGCTATCTGCTTCATAAATATGAAATGTTGATTGTAATACTAAACCGTGAGGATATAAAGAGAAATTTCCACAACAATATTGACGCGAACAGAATATAGGTAATTATGTAAAATTCGACAGGAAGTAAAGATTAGTGCATCTGGGTAAATTGCGTTAAGCTCATTCTGTACGCTTTTTCGAGGTCGAGTGGTATCCAAATACCTTTTACCCTATTATCGTATCTGTAAGCTCATCTGTACGCTTCTACGGGGTATCCTGATAAACGGTTAGACCCTAAAAATGCCTGTTTTTTCGCCCCACCCCTAAAATCTGCGAAATTTTGAGGTATGCCTACTTTAGCCACCTGCCTTGAAATTATAAAAGCGCTTTAGCCGCAATCGACGCTATCTCTAAATAAAACGACGGCATAATGCCCAGCACGAGCGTAAAGACCGCTGTGATGAAGACCGCAGTGCCGACGTCGAGGTCATCAGTCGCACCTCCACTTTCAACCTGTGCGGCTGTAGCCCCCGCCTCCGGCTCCTTCATATACATCATCACCAAGACGTATAAATAGTAATAAAGCGACAGTGCGGTCGCCACCACCCCCACCACTGCCAAAATATAATACTTCGCCTCGATTGCCTCCTTGAGCAGATAGAATTTGCCGAAGAATCCTGCCGTCGGCGGCACGCCTGCAAGCGACACCATAAAAAGTGCCATCGCCGCTGCCCGCCACGGATGCCTCTTCGCCAGCCCAGAAAAATCGTCATACATCTCCGCATCTTTCCCGCCCCGCCCGGCGTAAATTATAAACGCAAACGCACCTAACGTCATAAACGAATATATGAATAAATAAAATAGCGAACTC
>MHYJ01000118.1:0-6660 GCA_001828445.1 Planctomycetes bacterium RBG_16_43_13 | reverse complement strand
CGTATGTGCTATACTCGAATACGCCAGCATACGTTTCACGCTCTTCTGCGTCAGGGCAAGGATATTTCCTGCGAGCATTGTCAAAACCGCTATGCCCCAAAGAATATCTTCCGACACAACTCCGCCTACGCCTGCCAGAACAACCCGCGCGAGAACCGCAAAGCCCGCCGCCTTCACCGTTACAGCCATAAAGCCCGTTACCGACGTAGGCGCCCCTTCATACGCATCCGGCACCCACATATGGAATGGCACCGCCCCGACCTTAAATGCGAAACCAACTATCATAAGGAGCAATCCCACCATTGCCAGAGTCCGATGCGTTACTGCGGAATGCAGTTCATTTATATAAATCGTCCCGCTTGCTCCATACAATAGAGCCATCCCGTAGAGCAGGAAGCCCGTCGCAAACGCACCCATTATGAAATATTTTAGCGCCGCCTCGTTCGAACGTTTCTCATCCCGCGTTATCCCCGTCAAAATATACAGTGCTATCGACAACAACTCTATGGAGAGGAACATCGTGATAAAGTCATTTGCCGCCGCAAGGAGCATCATCCCCGCCGCAGAGATTAGAACGAGGGCGTAATACTCTCCCTGCTTTATCTTGTGCAGTTTAATATACTCGGACGAGAGCAGAACCGTAAGGACAGACGCAAAGAGTATGATTAGCGACGTAAATTTGTAGAACGCATCTATCGTTACGGCGTTCATAAACCCCCGAACCGTATCCAAATCAGCGGTTACAATGTCATAAATCGCAAGCCCAAGCCCTGCATAGCAGATATATTGGAGAATGTATGACACCCACTCCCGCCTGCCGTCTTTAGTCGGGAAGATAATGTCCACAACCAGAACCGCAAACGCCGCCCCGAGAACGTAGAGGACGGGCGAAAGCATCATTACTTCACTTAACGTTATATTCATATTTTACCTTTTCATTTTTTATTCTTCGCCTTCTCTATTTCTTCCTCGCTGACGCCGAGTTGGCGAAGGGCGTCAATTCCAAGCTCACGTGATCCCTTATCCCTGTACACAGGTAATCTAATCTTTATATCTTTTATCACTTCCTCTTTAGGAATGCGATCTTTAGCTCCTAATTCTATTAAAGCTATTACAGCCCTACTTAAAACACTAATATTCCCACTTTTAAGCAGTTTCTCTATATCTGGTATAGCTTCCTTTGCCTTAAGCTTACCAAGAGCTCCTGCAGCTACTCCCTGAATATATATATCTACCTTGTTATCATTAAGCAGTTCTCTTATATCGGGAATTGCATCGTTTGCGTTAAGCTTACCTAACGCTTCGATTGCACTCTGGCGAACACCACTATCCCTATCCTTAAGCATCACCTTTATGTCTGGTATGGTATCCTTTGCATCAAGCTTACCAAGGGCTTCAACCGCTTCTCGACGAACAAAAAAATATTCGTTCTTGAGCGATTCCCTTATCTCCGGCACTACCTTCTTCACACCGAATTCACCAAGAACATAGATAACGTGGCGAAGAACAATAACATCTTCTTCCTTGATTAGCTTCTCTATATGTGGCGCAGCACCAGATATCCTCCCCATATGATAAGGATTACCTCCATTCCAGAGCGTCCTTCCCACTGCTATATCGCAAATCTCTGATTTTTGCCCTTGGCTCAACCCATTCCCTCCATCCAATAGCACTTCCCCTATCATTCCTGCTATATCATCATCTGTTACGTCATGAATGTATTTTCCACTTTCGTCTGTCTTTATCACCTTTTCAAGATACTTAAATTTATAGTCAACGGCATCCGCATATAAGCCGAGTTCTACGTAGATATTTGGGAACTCTTTCAGAAAGCCATATGAGAACTTTATTCGCTCTCGAACGTTATTAGTTTTAGGAATACTGTTTTTTACCTGCGATACAACAACTGGTTTCATCTTACCAACTATAGCGTCCACCGCCCTCTCACCCTTCGAGAGAAAAATATTCGGCAGTATGCCCATTACAAATATCAATATCACTATTGGCAGGAGATAGAAAAACTCTAAACGGCTGACGTCCTTGACGCCGACGTTCACCTCACGCGTAACCTTTCCGAACATTGTGTCCCGATATAGTTTCAGCATATACACCGCACCGAGGACGACGCCAAGAGTCGCTACTGCCGAAAACCACTTACTTATGCCAAACGTACCCAGCAATATGAGGAATTCGCCTACAAACCCGTTCAGCCCCGGTAGCCCTATAGACGAGAGGGTTACTATCATAAATATAGTCGCATAAATAGGCGTAATCCGTGCCATTCCGCCGAAGTCGTCCACGCCCCGCTTGTGCGTCCTCTCGTATATTATGCCGACGAGCAAGAACAAAGCACCTGTCGAGATGCCGTGATTGAGCATCTGATATACTCCGCCGCTAACGCCCAGCGAAGTAAATGAAAATATCCCCAGCATAACGAAGCCCAAATGGCTAACGCTGGAGTATGCGATTAATTTCTTAATATCGCTCTGCGTCATCGCCATTAACGCCCCGAATATTATTCCGATAACCGATAAGACCATAATATGCGGTGTAAAATAATGAGCGGCGTCAGGGAAGAATGGTATCGCTATACGAAGAAAGCCATATACACCCATCTTTAGCAGGACGCCTGCGAGAATGACGCTACCAGCGGTGGGCGCCTCCACGTGTGCATCCGGCAACCACGTGTGCAGTGGAAAGAGCGGCACCTTTATCGCAAATGCAAAGGCAAATGCGAGGAAGAGCCACCTCTGCACAAAAAGCGGCAGAAAGCCGAGCGTATTTTGCAATTCGACAATATCAAACGAGCCGCCGGGTATTGCCTCCTTCGACCTGAAATATACGTATAGAATCGCCGCCAACATAAACAAACTGCCGACCATCGTGTATATTATAAATTTCACTGCGGCATAGATTCTGCGTTTCCCACCCCAGACGCCTATTATCAGATACATAGGTATGAGCATCACCTCCCAAAATACATAGAAGAGGAAAAGGTCGAGTGCGGCGAAAGTTCCTATCATCCCTGTCTCGAGGAAGAGAAGCGAGATGTAGAACCCCTTGTCTTTTATGGAATGGTATGACGAGAGGATTGCTATCGGCGTCAGGAATGCAGTAAGAAGAATTAGTAGGACGCTTATTCCATCAACGCCCATCTTATAGAATATACTGAATTGAGGTATCCAACTATGCGACTCCACAAACTGCATACCTACAACGTTGGGCGAGAACTGCAAAAACATCAGAAGCGAAAGCACAAACACAATGAGCGAGGTAGCAAAAACAGCTGTCCTGACGAGTGAGACCCTCTCCTTTTTCACGAAACAGAGGAGAAAGCCCGCCACTGCTGGCAGGAACGTAAGCACGCTCAATATTGGAAACTTATCCATCTCTAAAACACCCTCAACGCTAAATAAATGAGAATCAATATTATGCCGATAGCCATAATGATTGCATTCATATTCACAATACCTGTGTGCAACTTTCTTGCCCTGCCGCTCATAAATTGAGATGCGGCGGCTGAACCGTTCACGAATAGATTATCTATTATCGCCCTGTCCACTACGAGCCAGAGGACAAAGGCGAGGAGTTTTAGAGGCGTAACGATTATAATGTCATATATCTCGTCCACATAAAACTTGTTGCTTACAACCTTGTGAACCGCCCTGCCAAATGCGGTAGAGGTTGTGAACTGCTTGACCCAGTCCTTCTTAGGGATGTAAAGAATAAATGCAAGGAGTAGCCCGCCGAATGCAGCTACGAGAGAAAGAATAAGATTTAAGGTATGCCCCTCATCTGGCAACATACCTTTATAGTGTATCGCCCCACCAAATATACCGCCGATTATCGAGAGGAAAGCCAAAACTACAAGTGCTGTCTTCATAGACCAGTCGGGTTTATGGATGTGGTGTAGTTTATCCTCTGGAAGGTTGCACTGTCCGAAGAATGCGATGAATATTAAGCGGAATGTGTAGAAGGCGGTAAGGAGAGCAGTAATGAGAGCAGATATCCATATACATAACCATAACATTTCTCCCACCGAACGTGCTGGTCCAAACACTACCCCTCCATCAAGCTGCGAATGTGTATACAATTTAGTCAATATCTCATCCTTAGAGAAGAATCCCGCAAAAGGCGGTATGCCCGATATAGCAATTGCACCGATGAGAAAGACAGCGAAGATAAATCCCATCCCCTTCTGTCGTCTTAGTCCACCCATCTTTGTAATATCCTGTTCTCCGTTGAGGGCGTGGATGACCGCACCTGCGGACAAAAACAAGAGTGCCTTGAAAAAGGCGTGTGTAGTTAGGTGGAATATGCCTGTATCAAAGCCACCCGCCGCCACCGCCATAAACATATAACCGAGTTGGCTGATGGTCGAATACGCTAAAATCTTTTTTATATCCGTTTGAGCAATAGCAATTACAGCGGTATAAAGGGCAGTAGCACCTGCAACCACTCCTATAACGTCCATTGTAAACGGTGTGAAAATAAATAGACCCCCAAGTCGGCAAATCATATATACGCCAGCAGTTACCATTGTAGCGGCGTGGATGAGGGCACTCACAGGTGTAGGACCAGCCATCGCATCAGGAAGCCATACATAGAGAGGAATTTGGGCTGACTTTCCACAGGCACCTAAGAAAAGAAGTAGTGTAGCAACTGTTAAAGTGGTATTTCCCAGCCAGCCATCATCACTAAACTCTGACAATCCATCAATATTCAATGTCCCAAACAGCGTATAGAGTAAAAACATCCCAAGTATGAAACCGAAGTCGCCAACCCTATTCACGATGAACGCCTTCTTGCCCGCATCTGCATTTTTCAGATCCTCAAACCAGAAGCCAATCAAAAGATATGAGCAAAGCCCCACTCCATCCCAGCCGACGAACATCAGGACAAGATTATCTGCCATAACGAGAACGAGCATCGCCGACATAAAGAGGTTTAGATACGAGAAATAGCGGGCGTAGCCCTTGTCCCCTTTCATATAGCCAATAGAGTAGAGGTGGATAAATGAGCCAACACCTGTAACAACGAGGAGCATTATGCGAGAGAGTTCATCTACCTTCAACCCGAAACTGACACTAAAACTGCCTACGGTTATCCAGTCGAACACATTTTGCGAGAGAGGCACGCCTTTCAGCGTAAGCATAGCCAATCCAAAGGACAGAAACGGCATCGCACATCCCACTAAACTAACCGCACCTTTCGAGATTCTCTTGCCGAATAATCCATTTATCAGGAAGCCGATAAATGGCAAGAGTGGGATTAGAAACAGTAAATTCTGCATTTTGCTATTCCTTCAGCATAGTAAGGTCACCAGTATCGACGGTCTTTTTATTCCTGAACATAGCGATGAGGAGGGCAAGCCCGACCGCCACCTCAGCCGCCGCCACACCCATAACCATTAGGACAAAGACCTGCCCAGTCGTATCCGCATACTGCCGAGCAAATGCTATGAGGGCTATATTGACGCCGTTCAGCATCAGTTCTATCGACATAATGATTATCAATATATTTCGGCGGGCTAATACGCCAAACGTTCCTATCGAGAAGAGCGCCGCACTCAATATTATATATTTTGTCATAATTTCCTCTTCGCTAAAATTATGCCACCAATCATAGCAACTATTATTAGGACGGAGAGCAGTTCAAACGGAAGGACGAAGTCCGAGAACATAGCGTTGCCTACCGCCTCTATGCTACCAAATCTAGAAGGTAATGATTTAGCAGGTGCAAAGCCCACCCCATACACGAGTGCGGCAAGGATGGTAAATAACAACATACATAAAAATGAGAGCAGTAACTTATTGCCGAAGCCGTATTCCTTGCCGAGTTCCTCTTTCTTCAGATTCAACAGCATAATTACAAAAAGGAAGAGGACGAGGATAGCACCCGTATAAACCATCATATGCATAGCCGCAATAAAATATGCGTTAAGATTTAGAAACAGCACGGCAAATGCTACAAAGCAAAGCATCAGGAAAAGGGCGCTATAGACGGGATTCCGCCTCGTAACAACTAAAATCGCAGATACGACGCTAACAACCGCACAAACTATAAAAACAATGTTTGTTTCCATTAGTTATCTCTCAACGTTGCTCAACTTTCTGCGTTTCGTATACCTTATCGGCGTTGCTCAGCAACCTCTCCATATCGTAAATCTTATCTTTTCTCGAGAGAGCAACCACAGTAAACTGTGGCGTCAATTCAATCGCCTCACAGGGACACGCCTCCTCGCACATACCGCAGTAGATACACTTCAACATATCTATCTCGAACTTCGCAGGAACTTTATCCCTGTCAGGCCAAGGGGACGGAGCCGCAACTATTGTGATACACTCCGCAGGGCAAGCGGTTGAGCACATAAAGCAGGCGACGCACTTAGGCCTACCGAATTCATCTTTATTCAGTTTATGTTCCCCCCTATAGCCCTTACGCGGGATATGTTTCTGCTCAGGATACTGGGTCGTAACCCGCTTTCTAAATACTAAATGCTTGAGCGTTATCCACATCCCCTTAAGTATCTCTGGCAGGTATATATTTACCCACCACTTATTTCTCGTATCTACTTTTTCGCTAATATGCATATAGCCCCTGTTATAAAAATATTAAGCAGTGAAAGCGGTATAAAGACCTTCCAGCCCAACCCCATAA
>MHYJ01000117.1:11158-11300 GCA_001828445.1 Planctomycetes bacterium RBG_16_43_13 | reverse complement strand
GGTGCTATGACATTTATATCTTTCTTTGCCTCTATAGTATCGAAGCCGGTATGGGAAATAATAATTGACTCCTTTTTAGTGTGGATAGGTATCTCCCTATATTCGGGGCAACCAGAGACATTGTCTATGTAGTAGAGGGGCT
>MHYJ01000117.1:10791-10972 GCA_001828445.1 Planctomycetes bacterium RBG_16_43_13 | reverse complement strand
AAGCACTTATAATGTTACTGACTATATCTTTTTATTTTCTCTTAGAAAGTTAATAATGGTTGTGATTGATGTTATTACATTCTTTGCATCTTTTCTCTCGGCTATCTTGACATTAAACTCCTTTTCTAAACCGACTACGAGTTCGAGTGCGTCTATGGAATCCAGCCCGACCTCGCTTCCG
>MHYJ01000117.1:8406-10785 GCA_001828445.1 Planctomycetes bacterium RBG_16_43_13 | reverse complement strand
GACGTGTCGTCTGATACTGATTCCGGTAAGTTTATACGGAGAATGGTCTCTATGAGTTTTCTTACCCTCTTTGTAGGATGGCTTTCGTCGGTGTTTGTTAGATTCTTATTTTCCATTTGCTTTAATATCTCAGGTAGGTATAATTAGCATAAATTGATATAGCAGGCAAATAAAATGAAAAGTGTTTTAGCGAAACGCAAGAAGGTATCTGGTGGTAGAAAAATTATCAGCAAGATAGAGGTCTTTATAGATGGTGCCTCGCGGGGGAATCCTGGGCTCTCCTCTGCGGCTGTAGTGATTAAGCAAGGTAACGAGGTAATATTGGAGCAGGGATATTTCCTATCTAATACAACTAACAACGTAGCAGAGTATACAGCACTAATAAAAGCCCTTGAACTTTTGGATGTGCTTGTTAATGATAGCCATTCGTCTATACGATTGAACGCTATAAAGCCGATAAAGTGGAGTAACGTTGCGATACGAATAAATAGCGATAGCGAGTTATTGGTCAAACAGATGAGCGGTGAGTATCGTGTAAAAGATAGTAACCTAAAGTTGCTCTTTGAAAAGGCAAGACGGTATATGAGGTTATTTAAGAAAATGGAATTACGTCATATACCGAGGGAGCAAAATAAAGAGGCAGATAACCTTGCCAACCGTGTGCTGAATTTACAAGAGGATATAGCGTAGTAAATCAACAAAATTTTTAAGGGGTCAGGCGAGCAGTCGCTCTCACAGAAGTAATATTGTGAGGGAGGAAAGTCCGGGCTCCACAGGGCAGGGCAGTCCATAATAAGGACCTTTCTACCAGTGATTGGTGGGAAGCTATGGTGCTACAGAAACTATACCGCCCCGCACCTACTTTTGTGGGATAAGTAGCAATAGAGGGGAAAGCCATCTTACAAAAGTAGGTGCGAGGGCAAGGGTGAAAAGGTGGGGTAAGAGCCCACCGTCTCAAACCGTGAGGTTTGGGTGCATGGCATCAGTGCCCGGAGAAAGACCAAGTAGAAGCGCGAGTCCTTGAAAAAGGGCTAAAGTCGGTCCCGGCTGATGCGCCAGGGTGGGTCGCAGGATTTATCCCGAAAGGGATAAACGAGATTGATGACTGCATAGAACAAAACCCGGCTTACTGCCTGCCCCTTATTTTTTATAAAACGTGCAGGTGGCTAAAAAGTATACACCCTCAAAAATTTGCGAAATTTTGAGGGTAAAGTGAAAAATAGGTATTTTAGGTGGCTAACCGTTTATTGGAATGCCCCGTAGAAGCGTAGAAATGCGTTTAGTTGAACGAGGAGTGATAAATATGGCTAAAGATACTACCCGACCTCAAAGAAGCGTAAAGAATGCGTTTAACGAGCAAAGCCATCTTTGTTGTGTGCATTGTGGCAAGAACTTTATACCTTGCCGTCGCAATCACATATTCTGTTCTTCACGTTGTAGGATATCACATAATTACAAATATCAAGCCGCCAAGATAACTGTTACATTCTGCCTCCAGTGTGGTAGAAATCTTAAACCCACTCGGAAATGGCAGAAATTCTGTAACATCATTTGTAAAAATCAGTGTAATAATTTCATAGAAGCATTCTTGAATTCATCTTACAAAGGAATGGGGCTGTTTTCGCCAGATAAATAAAATATGTCACAAAAATTACGGATTGCAGTTATCGGCGTCGGGCATTTAGGCAAAGAGCACGCCCGCATATATAGCAAAATGAAGGGGGTTGAGCTTGTTGCCGTCTGCGACACCATCCCTGAGCGGGTGGAGGAAGTAGCAAAGGGCGTAGGGTCGCCAGCCGTTACCGATTATCATCAGCTTTTTGGGAAGGTTGAGGTAGTGAGTATAGCCGTCCCAACCGTCTCGCATTACGATATAGCATCTGAGTTCCTGCGTCGTGGGATACATTGCCTCGTCGAAAAACCCCTTACAAAGACAATCCCGCAAGCAGAAGAACTTGTCAAAATAGCCCGCTCTAACGGCGCAATTCTGCAAGTCGGGCACGTCGAACGTTTTAATCCAGCCGTTATGGCGGTTAGTAATATCGTGGGCAAGCCCCGTTTTATAGAGTGCCATCGCCTCTCCACATTTAAGGCGCGCTCTGTGGATATAGATGTGGTAATGGACTTAATGATTCACGACATAGATATAATCCTGCACTTCGTAAAGTCGCCTCTCAAGAAGGTGGATGCTGTCGGCGTCTCGCTCCTTTTCGACCACGAGGACATAGCAAACGCCCGCCTCGAATTTGAGGATGGATGTATTGCAAACGTTACCGCAAGCAGAATCTCTGACAAGGCGATGCGGAAGATTCGGATATTCTCTGACGACAAATATGTCTCGCTCGACTATGCAGAGAGGACTGCAAAGGCGTATAAGAT
>MHYJ01000117.1:6302-8342 GCA_001828445.1 Planctomycetes bacterium RBG_16_43_13 | reverse complement strand
TCTTCCTACAGGTGTTCAGCTCGCACTTTTGCCGAAAAGGTTTTACGCAGTGGATGATTTGCGAATCGGCGATTACGAGCCGCTGGCAAAAGAGCTGGCGTCATTCGTCGAGACAGTTCGCACAAAGCAGGAGCCACTCGTCCCGGGCGAACACGGTCTCCGCGCTATGCAGACGGCAGAGATGATATTAAAAGAGATACGGGAGCATAAGTGGAGGTAAAATATGAAGTTAAGAAATGTGGTAATATTTCTTATTAGCGTTGGTTTTATCAGTTTTATATGTGGATGTAACACTTATACAACCACTGATAGGTTGAGTGCAGATTTTAGTAATGTTATTGGTCATTTCAGGAAGGTTCTCCAGTCAGTAGCTGATAAGGATGTAAATTCATTAAAGCAGATGCTTGATGATAAAACGCAATTAGCATACGGATATAGTCCAGGAGAAGGTAGTCATATAGGCCCTTTTAGTCATCCTATCCCATATGTAAATAGAGATATACTATGCGAACAATTTATTAAAGAAGTTCGCTGGCATTTCACCCCACAGAATGCTGATATATCTTTTTCTGGGAACAGGAACGAGATAACAGTTTCCGCAGAATGGTTAGGTCGTAGTGAGGAAGGACTTGTCGGCTCACTTAAGGCAGTATACATACCTTCTAATAATAGATGGATATTGAAGAAACTTTTGTTGGAAGAGGAAGTTCAGCGAACGAAGTAGCAACTCAATATTTATGTCCAAAACCATTCTAATAGTCGCAGGCGAAACGTCTGGCGACCTGCACGGGGCGAATCTTGCCATTGAACTAAAACGTCAGACACCAGACATTCGGCTTATCGGTGCAGGTGGAGACAAAATGCGGGCGGCAGGTGTGGAGTTGGTCTCTGATTCTACAAAGTTCGCCTCCGTTGGTTTCGTAGAGGCAATGGGAAACTTCAATAAATACGCTCGCTTGTATAGAAAACTTATTAGTGTCCTCCGCACGGATAAACCCGACCTCTGTGTCCTGATTGATTTTCCTGATTTTAATCTACGCTTCGGCGAGCGGGTGCGAGAGAGCGGCATTCCTATCGTTTATTACATTAGCCCGCAGGTGTGGGCGTGGCGGAAGGGCAGGATTCAACAGATTGCCAGAATGGTGAAAAAGATGCTCGTTATATTTGAGTTTGAGAAGAGAATCTACGAAGACGCAGGTGTTGACGTAGAATTTGTAGGTCATCCGCTTATGGATGTCTTAGCTGAGCCAACGAAGTTTGATGAGCTTAAGCGTGGGGCTGATAAAAAGGCAAATGAGATAACAATTGGTATCCTGCCTGGCAGTAGGGTGAAAGAAGTTAAAAGGTTATTTCCTCTGATGTTGGAGACGGCAGGGCTTATAAAGCGAGAATTGCCGAATACGCAATTCCTCGTGGGGGTAGCGCCAGATATAAATCCTGATTTAGTTAACAGGGTAAATTCTAAATTTCCTTCTATCAATGCCAAACTGTTTTATAACAGAACATACGAGGTTATGCGGGCATCGGATTTATTGCTCATAGCGTCAGGGACTGCAACCGTTGAGGCGGCTATACTCGGGACGCCAATGATCGTAACCTATAAAGTAAATCAATTTACAGGGTTTTTAGGATTTTTGCTAATCAAGTCGAGGGACTTGGCGATGGTAAATATCATAGCCGGGAAGCGCATTATGCCCGAATATTATCAATGGTATGCGAAACCAGAGGCGATGGCTAAAGAAGCGGCTTCTATTATACAAGATGGTCGGCTCGAGGATATGCGTAGAGAGCTTGAAGAAGTTAAAGCAAAACTTGACAGTTCCGGAGCGAGCCGACGTGCCGCAGAAGTAATATTAAAGTTATTGAGGTGATTGCGGTGGCTATTGTCCGCGAGGCGGGCGTCTTCCTCTATTGTTATCCTCACCGCTAAAAGAGTTTAACCTTCCTTCTGCTTTTAGCTGGTCGAATTTTGCTGACTGGGAGGAATCGAGAAGGAGTTTTACCCTTGCCTCTGTGTCCTGGCGGATTTTCTGCATATCT
>MHYJ01000117.1:4609-6262 GCA_001828445.1 Planctomycetes bacterium RBG_16_43_13 | reverse complement strand
AACTTGGCAGTTCCGGAGCGAGCCGACGTGCCGCAGAAGCAATATTAAAGTTATTGAGGTGATTGCGGTGGCTATTGTCCGCGAGGCGGGCGTCTTCCTCTATTGTTATCCCCACCGCTAAAAGAGTTTAACCTTCCTTCTGTTTTTAGTTGGTCGAATTTTGCTAACTGGGAGGAATCGAGAAGGAATTTTACCCTTGCCTCTGTGTCCTGGCGGATTTTCTGCATATCTTGACGTGCCTGGTCGGAGTTAAATCCTGGCTCACGACGTTTGCTCCATATATCTGATGTCATCTTATTCTGTTCATCAAATAGTTTTTGTATCTGCTCCTTTTGAGCAGGGTTTAGTGCAAGTTCTCTCTCGAGTAGTGATATTGTTCTATCTTCGCGTCCTCTACCTCTGCCACGATAAAATTCCTCTGTTACTTCTTGGACTGCCTTTCTTACTTCTTCCCTGAAGTTGGTGCTTACAGATGGTTGTGGTTGGCTTCCTTGATTGTTCAGCAAATTCGGCGATGCTATAGAACCCTGGTTTTGTGCGAATGCCTTACTTAATCGCTCATCAAATATTCTGGCTATTTTCTCTTCTTCAAGGTCATAGTAATCAGATGTATTATCATTATGCGCGAGAGATTTCTGTTGGCCACCTAACCTTTTCTGGAGATTGGTAATTGTCTCTTCGATTTTGCTTAGCTCATTCTTAAGCTCGTTATTTTGCTTAATAACATCATTATATCTTACTGTGCTGAAAACCGCAGCGGTTGCTGTTAGAATCAGGACTATAGTTACTATTACCTTTGCCATAATTTATCCTCCTAATATATACGTAGTTTAGATAATATTGTTTGGTATTACAACGAGAAAATGTCATCAAACTTTCTGAGTAAGATGTCACTAAACTAAAATATAATAAAACTATTTTCCATCTTCGCTTTCTTGATTAGTACCTTCTTCCTCTACAGCTAATATTGCCTCCTCTATGTCTGTAACCCTTCCTTCAAGGTCAGTAATTCTATCCTCTAAATCCTCTATGGACTTTCTGATTCGTTGGGCTATCTGGAGAGGAGATGGTTTCTCTTCATCCTGTCCTTCGTCTTGCGTCATAGCGATTCCTGTAAAAAAGAATACGGCTATAGTTACAGCACATATTGCAATTACCAACCCGTATTTCATATATTCCTCCATATAAAAAGTGAGGGAGGCGATTTTTGCCTCCCTCACGATACATTACATTGCTAATCTATTACTTTGCACGCGGCACTCTGGGTTTTGGGCCTTTACCTCTACCTTTACCCTCGCCTGCGCCGTCGCGGCCTTCGCCTTTGCCATGGTCCCTGACGCCCTTGTCTCCTCTGTCCTTGCGATCCTCGAGACGGTCACGCCTATCTTCGCGCTTATCTTTGAAATCCTCTCTCCTATCGCGTCTGTCTTCGAGTTTGTCTCTTAAACCGCCATCGTGCTTTTTATCCCATCTATCTTCTGCTCTATCACGTCTGTCTTCACGCTTGTCTTTGAAGTCCTCGCGTCTATCTCTACGGTCTTCTATGCGATCTCTTAAACGTGGATTGTCTTTTAATCGCTCCTTTAGTTCTGGATGGTTCTCAAGGAACTTTTGCCTTCTCTCGGCAAACGTCTTACGCGCTGATGCTCGCTC
>MHYJ01000117.1:0-4568 GCA_001828445.1 Planctomycetes bacterium RBG_16_43_13 | reverse complement strand
TAACGAATGTCTCCCTGCGTGTCTTCCACGCCTCTTTCGCAGTGGCACGTTCACTCTCACTAAGTTTGCCATCGCCATCTGCATCAAACTTCTTTAGCAAGAGTGCCTTTAACCTTTTAAGGTGGCCGCAATTGTGTTCGCCACAGATGCGGCACTTTCCTAAGAACTTACCTTTTACGTTACGCTCATCTAATTTATCCTCTATTCTATCACGTGGTCCGGTAGTGCGTCTCTTGTCTAATCTATCTTCGAGGTTATCTAAAGCCCGTCTTTTTTTATGCAAATCATCTCCCTGACCGCTATTGCCATCTCCCTCGCGGTCTATCTGGCCGCTATTGTCGTCGTCCTTGTTATCACCCTTGTCACCACTTTTGCCCTGTGCATTGGCGAGTGGGCTGAAACTGAATATTAGGGCTATAATCCCTAATATTACGATTAGTGTGCATAACCTTGTCTTCATAGAATCCTCCTTTCTAAAATTATCTTTTCCATCACATCTACTTCCACATTCTACCATTTTACTCATCCTGATTCACCTCCTTTTTAATTTACCCTACCTCTCGTTAGTCAATATATTAAACACAGGTATAATGAAAAAGTTACGGTTTAGTGTAAAAATAAGCGGATTTGTATTACTTAATCGACACACCGTGAGTTAGAGGTATCCACGCACCTGCTTGGTTCGCTCTATAAGGGTATTTGAGAGGTTCAGCCCTAAGTTCAGCGAGTTTTTGTGCCCATTCTTTGACTTTATATTGATTATATAGGATCTCCCACCCAGAATAAAAGTTGCCTGTGAGTTGCTTTAATTTCTTATTATATGGGAAAGAATCAGGAGACGCCTCATAGCTAAATATTTTTGTAGCTCCGTCTTTGATGGTCAACCCGGCACTTGTTTCCCAGTTAAAAAGGTCGACTTTATAATTTTGGCACATCAGTGCTGTTAGAACATATCCCTGAAGGGTGAACTGGGAATACAATATACCCTGACCGTCTACTCCGTTATAACGAGTAACCTCATGTCGGAAAAGTCCATTCTCATCCATATTGTTTTCGATATGCTTTTTCCACTCATCTATTGCTTTATAGAATGCCTCTTCATTATCGCTTATAATTGCATACGCTGTCATTGCCTGGATTCCCCATGCTCCCCAGTTATTAGCTCTTTGAGAAGCGAGTTTACCCATATCATCAATGGTTCCTTTTGCCCATTTTAGGAATGCTTCTTTATCATCCTTGCTGAAGCTGTTATAGTTCCAAAGCAGGTCTGCTCCGTATACCATCAACACAAGAATATAGCTGGCACCGAGGGAATCGTTTTGGTCCACACCTTCACAATCACGAACCCATGCCTTGAGATACTGAAGCGATTTGTCTGCATACGTTTTGTCTTGTGTCATCTGATAAGCAAGTGCAAGGGTGTAGACGGCATCGTTATCGTGGTCAAAGTTTTTTCTCATTTCCAGATGTTTTTCTTTGTTCTGATAATATGGCGGAAAAGCGACTTTCTTCAATGGCTGAGGTTGGTGCTGAAGATATTCTTGAGCAGTTTTTATTAGCTCTTTGTACATTGTACTCTGTGGCTCAGCTCCTCGTTTGATAGCGCTTCTGATGGATTTGATTTGCTGGTCATCTATCATTATGCTGGGATGTCTGAACTTTATACTCTCGTTCTTTTCTTCTTTTTTTGGTTGGTTATCCTGTGCATAGTATGGGAGTGATAATATAGCAAGGTACAATAACACTTTTATAATATGATAGTTCATAATAATACCGGGGGAGAGGTTTTCTCTCCCCTAAGATACAAAGATTAGAAATACATAGCTATCGCCAACCTTCTTGCCTTGGACTTTTGTGCTGTTGTCCCTTATTTTGTCCTCTAAATCCTTTTCCTCGTTTCATTGGTTTTGCTTTTCCTGGTCCTTGATGACCTTTCAAACGCTTTGCCATATCAGGGTGGGTTTTTAGAAACTTCTGTGCCATAGCACGCTCTTTTGGACCAAGTTTACCATCTCCGTTCCTATCAAACTTCTTTAGCATAAATGCTTTCATCCTGCCTTTATCTTGGCTTCTAAATTCCCCCTTGTTATGTTTCATACCACCTTTGTGGTCTCTCATAGCTGGGCCTTTCCGTGGATGCTTTTTACCTTCCCAGCCACCTCTATCTTGTGCATTGGCAGGTGAACTGCAGTTAACCATTAGGGCTATAATCCCTAATATAGTGATGAGAGTGCACAGTGTCTTTTTCATATGTTGAATCACCTCCTTTCTTCTTAACTACTATTGAACACATAGATAATGAAAAAGTTGCGGTATTATTGTAAAATCTGTAACATTGCATTGTTAGTTAAGAGATTAAAAGAGAATATGATACTACAACGTTATATACTTAGGCAAATTGCTGTTACGTTCTTTTTCATATTTATAGCAGTAACGGCTACCGTCTTCGTTGGCTTCGCATATCAGATGTTCAGGCAGTACGAAGGGTTGGGATTAGAGTTAATAATTACCGCTATTTCTACAATCTTGAGCGAGATAGTCATATATCCCATACTTATTTCCTTAGCCGCATCAATAGCACTTACATATGGGCGATTATCTGCTGATAATGAACTCATAGCGGTTAGTACCAGTGGGGTTCACATAAACAAAATCATAGTCCCAGCCATATTTGCCGGTCTCATATCATTCCTTATCTGTTATTATCTGAATATGTATGTGGCTCCGGACGCACACTATGAGCGGCGCATTATGATTAGGAAGTCCCTTGTCGCCGCATTAAAGTCGCCTCCGCCGGGCAAGACGACCCTCAAGCTCGATAACTACCGCTTTAGTTATGATATGTATAATGACAGTGTGTTTAAGTCCCCCTTTATAGTGGTTTCGGATAAGGACTCAAAAATATCGGACAGCAGAGGTAGTATATTGCTGAAAGAGGAATATCACGCCAGAGAGGGTAGGATTACAATTATAGAGGGTGAGAATAGCCCCGCGGTGCTTACACTTATAGATTGTTCATATACGCGCTTTTACACTGAGAAAAAGGAGAATAGTTCTAATGAGTGGGTTTCAAGGACGCAGGATGGCTCGGCAGGGGAGATTACTGTTACCTTAGAAATGAAGGATGTTTACAAGCCGAAGGCATATAGTGATATGTCTTTAGATGAATTGTCAGATGTTATCCATAGTAACGCGGAGAAGGGCAAAATACGGTCAGCATTGAGAGAGATACACCTTAGGATATCAAAATCGTTGGCTCCGTTTTTTCTAACTATGATAGTTATACCTATTGGAATATTCGTTAAGAAGGGGAGTAAACTCGCTGGTTTGGGTGCAAGTTTGCCTCCGTTACTTGTGTATTTTATCCTGATGGCTGGTGCGGAGAGTATGGGTAAGGATGCTCTAATTACCCCTATGCTTTCTGCGTATGCACCAATCATAGGGCTTTCTTTATTTACTATTCCGTTGTATGTTATTCTCTACAGACGGTGATTAATATATGCGTATTCTTGATAGGTATGTATTGAATGTCTTCGTAACTGCCTTTCTGGTGTTCTTGGCGGCGTTTATATCACTCTTCGTCATTATAGATTTCGTAACACGGGTTAATGATTTCATAGGACTAAAGGGGGAAAATATTCCATTATTCATAGGTAGGTTTTATGTCTATCGTCTGCCGTTACTTTTGCTGTTTGTTCTGCCCGCTGTAACACTCTTTGCGGCTATGTTTACGCTACTACGGCTTGACCGCACCAATGAGATTGTTCCTATGATGGTCTGCGGTGTAAGTATGCGGCGGATTGCCATCCCGTTTGTAATATCGGCTATCCTGTGTGGGGTTGTAATCGTGGCTCTTGAGGAATTTGCTATACCTGCTGCATCAGATACGATGACCGAAATGGAGGGGGTGCTTAGCAGTGATAATAAAAGCACAAATATAGTTGCAATTGATGATAAGGGTAACCATTTCTATATGGGAATATACCTGCATACTAAAAGAATTATGGAGGATGTAGTTCTTACAGTAATAGAAAATGGCCGTCGCAAGAGATTAGTATTTGCAAAAACAGGCAGATGGGATAGTAAATTAAATGACTGGGTATTGTCCAATGGCAGGATATATGAATATGGACCAAAAGGAAGGATATTCATAGAGAGAAGCACAGGTAGGCCCAGAGCGGCGGTTACTGTATTTGGTGAAGAGGGATATGTAGTTGGCTCTACCCTCAAGCCGTCCGAGGTTAGAAGGACAAACAGCATAGGTGCTGAATATACTACATTTGCAAAGACACTCGAGCTTGCAGAGAAGATGCCCTGGGCGCCGCAGTTCTGGATACGTCTCCATCAGAAACTATCGTTTCCGCTGTCGGGGGTTGTATTGTTACTACTTGGCTTGCCATTTATAGTAGGGGATGAACAGGCAAATCTCTTTAAGGGGCTAACGTTTTGTTTCATAGTCGCAGTTGCCTATTATGCACTCCATTTTCTATTTTTAGGTTTTGGTGCTAAAGGTATAATGGGTCCTTTAGTAGCGACGTGGATGCCGACTATCGCATTCGGCAGTTTAG
>MHYJ01000116.1 GCA_001828445.1 Planctomycetes bacterium RBG_16_43_13 | reverse complement strand
CACATTGTTGTTGAACTATTGCACCAAGAACCATCTTGTCTTTGGAGGTAGATTATTCTTTCAGCAAGCTCATTCGCCCAACTGTGTTTAGTGCCTTTTTTGTCTACAAATGTATCTTCATTAAGTGCATCGAACAATTTAGCTAAACTCCGATAATAATAAAATAGACAAACGTTTCTCTCCTCTTTTAACTGTTTCTCATCTTTTGTATCTTTACCCATACCGGGATTACGGTCAAGGGCATAGTTCTCTTTCAACCACTCAATCCCTGCTTGGAACGGCTTATAATCTCGTCCTGCTCCTACGTAGATAAGCCCAAGCAAGCCATCACAGGTTACACTACCATAGGATAGTATACCAACCTCGCCATTATCTAAATCTACGGTACCGGCTTTGCCCAAAAAAGGCGCGTGTTTAAAACCGCCGTCATTGAGAGAATTCTGCAGGTCATTTTCTGATTTGAGATTCTGACACCGTCGCAAGAACACGCTTGCCCGTTCTATAGCACCCTTTACGTTATCTGTCCCAACCAGTCGTAGTGAATCAAGGTTGAAAATATGCACTGATATATCAGGGTCTATCTGAGGGCTTTCATTATAGTTCCAGCTACCATATCGCCAATTAGTCCTATCCATACGTTCAGCACCTTGCCACTTATAATTCTCAGTAAGTTGCGTCAGTAATATCTGCCTTTTCAGTATCTCTATTTCCTTCTTGTATTTGCGGTTATCTACTTCCAAGAGAACTTTAAGAACAAGTGGCACCTCGTAACCAGAGTAGAACTGATTGGGCTGAGATAGTAATCCATCCTTATCTACATACTTTAGAAGAAATAAAACTGCCCTATCTATGTTACCGTTAAAACTACCTTTGTTTGCTCTATTACCATCTTCTGTGTTAATAAGATTAAACTTATGCAGGGCTATCACAGCTAACGCCGTCATACCAACAGATGGACTACCAGCAGGGTCGAACCAACAACCATTAGATGACTGTTGTAAAGTTAGATATCCTATACCCTTATCTATAGCTTTATAAACATCTCTCCTTATCTGTAAATTTGTAGAGCTATTGTTCTTGAGATTGCCCGACATATTACCTCCTCTTGATTTGGACTTTTCAATATCACTACTACCACAACTGGAGGTAGCTAATAAAGAGGATACTATGAACAGACAAATACAGAACTTAAACATTATATCCCTTATAGCTGAAGCATTGGGAGAAGGCGATTTGGTGTATTCAGGACTAATATAGCCATAGCAGTCGCATACGCTCTACAGGTTTTGCAATACTTTATAGTCCAACTACCATCCTGATTCTGTGTCTTTATCAAATATTCTCGCACCTTTGGATACCACTCCTTCCAAAATACTCCTCCCTCGTGCATCAGTGCCTGAGTAGCGTAAAAGGCGGCGGCATAGTCCCATTCGCTTACCTGTCCACCATAGTCAGAACCGAGCGTTTTCGTTAGAAGTAACTGAGATCCCTTTTTTACCTCTTCACTATCCTTCTTACCAAGCCCATACATAACACGCAAGCCGGCAGAGGTAGGATAGAACATACGGCTACCTCCACCACGCATATTGGGATACTGATTATAGCCACCATCAGGATCGGCACAAGATACTACAAACTTTTCTACCTTCTCAAGCGATGCCGTAACATTAAACCCACCGTTATAGGCAGACCGTAGAGCAAGCCATGTGATTGCCGTTAACGCTATGTCCGACTGCCCACCGCCCCAGCCACCATCTGCATTTTGTGTCCTTGATATGCGGTCAACTGCCTTTTTCAACTTATCTCTAACTCCTTCAATATCGTGCCACTGGGGGTTCATACCATATACCTCTGATAAAAATAGAGTAGCACATGCATGGTCAAATACTAATCCAAGCCCCGTAGCATCTATAGTAGCTATATCTCCAGAACGCCCGCCTGTCATATTTAGAATGTAATTAAGCCCTTTACCGATGTTCTCAGCATATATCCCTCTCTCAGGAGTTGAGCCATCAGACATTAAGGCAAGACATGCCAAACTTGTTACAGCAGTGCTGGGTGCTCCGCCTTTTTCACATCCCCAAGAACCATCTCTATTTTGTATATCAATTAGCCACTTAATTCCCCTATGTGCTGACTTTACACCCTCTGGGGTAATCTCTATTATAGGCGGCTTCTTTTCCTGAGTAATCACAACAAAGGCAAATGTTAGGAAAACTACAACAGCTATTACAGAAGGACATCTCTTCAATTTAATATAGTCCATATTAAAAAATATTATCTATATATTAGACGTAAGACAATGAATTAATTCGTAATATTTTACTACACTCTAAAGCCATTTCCCAACTTTCTAAATGTTTTTAATACATGATAACAGGTGAGGTCACGAAGGAGTGGCGTGATAGACACATAACCCTGATTTACAGCCCAGGCGTCTGTAGGAATTGGACCTTTACCGTCTCCGGATGTAGGAGTATAATTCACCTCAGGGCTTCCCTTTATCCAGTAGTATGTCCTGCCACGAGGGTCCTCACGACGTTCGAAACTATCCTCATAAGGCGTGTCCTCCTGACGTGTTATCTTGACCCCTTTTATACTGGATGACCTACAGGCAGGTATATTGACATTAAATACTATTCCCATCTTTTTATTATGTGAAGAAAATTTCTTGCCATACTTTCTCATTATCTGCTCTACTAATTTTTTGCTCACTTTAGCGGCGTTACCAAAATTAGGTTTTTCAGAAAGTTCGAGTGATAATGCGATAGCGGTTATGCCAAATTGTGATGCCTCCAATGCACCTGCCACCGTGCCAGAATATAGTATATTGCTCCCAGTATTTAACCCTATATTTATACCGCTTACAACTACATCAGGCGGCTCTGGCAAAAGTTCCAGCAGAGAGAGTTTCACTGCATCCGCTGGTGTCCCATCAATAGAATATACCGCATCACAGAATTTATCTTTATGCTTCTTTACTATCAGGGGATAATAGAGTGTAATAGAGTTGCTGACTGCACTCTTCTGCCGTTCTGGAGCTACTACTGTAACATCACCAATTTTCACCAATTCCTCCTTCAAGGCGGCAAGCCCAGAAGCATAGATACCGTCATCATTAGTCAACAATATTTTCATAATAAAGGTAGTTAAAGTACACTAAATTGGAATTGCTATATTTACGACATTTACCCTACTAAGTCAAGGTTTTGCCCCTTACCTGTAGGGTCTGGCGGTGACTTCTCTTCCTCTTCTTTTTCTTCCCTCTCTTCTTTGGTAAGTGTATAGGAGTGGGCACCCCTTCCGTCGCCCGCTATCTCCTTATTCTGGACAGCCGTAGTGGTCTGAACCTGCTCGCTCTGTTCTAACTTCGCTGTATCCTGTGTTTGAGTAGCGGCAAAGCTATTCTCTGCCCTTGCTGTCGTCTGAAAGAGATTCTGTATCTGCTGAGCGTTTTCTGCGTGATACATATTGAACGCTAAATTGTAAAACTGTACTACCATATTTCGTCATCCGTGACTAAAACAACTTCCTTCCCCCTTACCCTATACAACCTCTGTCTTCTTTTTCTTCAATTGTGCCCGCAACTTCGACACGAGTTTAGAGTGTAGTTGGCACACCCGCGACTCCGATAACCCGAGCACCCTCCCTATTTCCTTGAGCGTTAGTTCATCAAAATAATACATCATAAGGATATATCTCTCTTTCGTTGAGAGATTCTTTTTTACATAATCTATTAAATCCTTCTTTTCGCTCTCCAGTCGGGGGTTTTCGACCTTTCGGTCCTCCATTACGTCCACTGTTCCCCCTAATTTATTATCGTCTTTATCAAGCCCCTTCCTTTGGACAGAAAGGAGTGATGCGGCACTCACCTCCAGCATTAATTCATCTAATGCCTTCAAGCTTATCTGTAACTCTTTTGCAAGCTCTATATCGGTGGGTGCTCTGTTATGTTCTTTCTCCAACTTTATATATGCACCTTCAAGTTTATTCGCCCTTGCCCGTGTTAGACGTGGCACCCAATCCATAGCACGAAGTTCGTCCAGCATAGCACCACGAACCCTGCCTATACAATACGTCTCGAACTTGACTCCTCGCTTTATATCAAAACGGTCAATAGCATCCAGAAGCCCGAATACACCTGTGCTTACGAGGTCATCTACCTGCACACTTTTCGGCAGTCGCTCTGACATACGCTCTGCCACATAACGAACGATTGGGAGATATTCCTCTATTAAGAGATTCTTTAACTCCCGTGAGCTGGTCTTAGAGAACTCAACCCAGATTTTCTGTATATCTTCCTTCGTCCGCTTCATAAGTTATAACTAACCCTTTTTCTCCTTACCTTCTCCATTCTTTTCCTCCTGCTCGCTTTTGGAGAAGGCACCCAACACACCTATACCAATATTTCCAAAGATTAGCCATCCTATCAAAAATCCCAAAAATAGGGCTATAATAGCACGCGTAAAGACCTCTTCGATAGGCACCCCTTTCCATAAACCCATAAAAAGAACTACTGCAAACGCATATATGCCTAATATGCCGCCGATTACCTTATTCATTCTTATAACCCCAATATCATTCTACACCTTAAAAACCGACAACAACCGACTTATAAACCCAGGTCTTTCCGTTGCACCATTGCTACCTACCCCTTTAGAAATCTTCTCCGCTATAGTTCTAATGCACTTACTCGCCTCCGAATAAGGGTAATATGTGTAGAATGGTTTCCTCTGCTTCACAGCTGACTGCACACTTGAATCACTTATAACAAAACCAAGTTTACCAACATATGCGTTGAGGAGACGATTTGCGGTAGTTACTATACCACCTGCATATCGCTCTGCCTCACCCCGCGACTGTGCCATATTTATTAGTAGTAGAATATTGCCTTTATCTGCTTCCCTTGAGAGCATCTTTATAACAGCATACGCATCTACAACAGCAGTCGGTTCAGGGATTGTAACTACTATTACATCATCTGCGGCGGCTAAGAAAGCAGTGGTATTCTTCGAGATACCAGCTCCAGTATCAAATATTATATAATCAGTTGAACGGTGCAGAACATCAAAACTCATAATGAGTGCCTCCCGCTCTTCATCGGATAGATTTGCTAACTTTTCAACACCTGATGCACCAGGAACAACATTAAGTTTCCCGTTTATTGGCATAATTATCTCATCTATAGATTTACGACGAGATATAATGTGAGAAAGATTATAATGCGGTTCTATATCAAGGAGGATGTCTGCATTTGCAAGGCCAAGGTCGAGGTCAACAAGAGTAACTTTCTTACCAAGCCCTGAGAGTGCAAGGGCAAGGTTGACTGATATATTCGTTTTGCCGACTCCGCCCTTGCCACTTGTAACTGCAATGACGCGAGCGGTTCTATAATATGCACCCTTAGCCAACTGACGTAAGCCCTCCGCCTGGTCTTGAACGAATGGCTTCTCATCAAAGACAGGTGCTATCTTACCAAAGTTTCGCTTCTCGTCAGATAACATAATTTAGCCCTCTATCCTACCCACATTATTAATCTTTCACCTCAACCCTTGCAATGCTTTCCTCTCCAACTATCAGCTTCGCAAGGCGGTTCGCATCAGCGACCTCTATATCCTGTGGTATATTCTGTCCTGTTGTTATAAACGAGAGATTCTTATCCACTTTAGAGAGGACATCAAGGATTAGCCCAAGCCGAGCCGCTTCATCAAGTTTGGTCAGCACTATCCTATCAAAGTTGCAATCGGAAAACCTCTGAATTACCTCCATAATTGTGTTTGGATGTGTGGTAACACTGACCACGAGATGCGTCTCATCTGGCTCTGCCGCCGCAAGAACTTCCTTCAACTCATACATCTTTGACTTGTTGTGCTGGCTCCTACCAGCAGTATCTATTAGAATCAAATCTACGTTCTTAAACTCTTGAACTGCTCGCCTCACATCCGCTGGAAGCGTTGCTATCCTAATAGGAATATTTATCAATTCCGCTATACGTTTAATCTGCGTAGCTGCCGCTATCCTATATGTATCGTTTGCAATTATAGCGACCTCTTTGTTCTTACGTAGTTTATATATGGCGGCAAGTTTAGCAATTGTAGTCGTCTTACCCATACCGGTCGGACCAACAAATGCTACCGTTGCGCATTGTCCCTTTACTAAATCTATACCATCAGAACAACGAATCAATGAGAGCACTGTTTTCCTGATAGCTGTCTTTATGGTATTTTTATCCTTTAGCTCTTCGAACTTTAGCGTCTTTTCAACTCTCCTAATCAATTGTTCCGACATCTTATTAGACACCTCGTTATTAACCAACTCCATATATCCATCAAACAACTCCTCTGGGCAACCCACAAGCTCTTTATGGTTAATTTTGTCTTTTACGTCTGATACTATCTTCTTCAACTCCTTAACCTCTTTGGTCAACGAATCTATATTCAAGGAAGTTAATACCTGTGCCTTATCACGATGTGCACCCACCTCGGTATCACCATATATCTTTTTCAGAAGCTGATTCCTTACATTAGCAGGATGTTGCTGATAATCTTTTATAACCTTGAAATCACCTTTGGCGGCTATAATCTCACATTCACTCTTACCAAAGAGCTTCATTACACCTTTTTTCTTTATAAAGCTGGTATGAACTATGACAGCATCACTACCAAGATCCTGCTTTATCTTTCTTAGGAGTGCCTCTTTATCTGTGCCTTTATATCGGACTAATCTCATAAAGTAGCGTTATTATAACTATTAAATTATTTCTTGCAACTTAATTCTTACTCTACAGCTACCATACCAAGTGCCTCTACTCTCACGTCCTTTACAATTTCGTTATAGGAAAGGACCGCTATACCTGACTGTATACTATCTACTAATCTTTTTACATGATACCGTATCTGCGGAGAGCATATTATTATAGGTGAATGCCCCCCGCCAATAATTTTATCCATTTCCTTCGTAAGCTGGCTTGTTACTCTATTTATCGCAGCCGGCGACATAGATAGGAACGAGCCCTGTTCTGTTCTCTCTACAGAGGACTTTATCAAGTCCTCCAGCTTAGGGTCAAGAGTTACCACATACATCTTGCCATCTTTTTCTATATGCTGTTGACATATAGAACGGGCAAGTGAGTTGCGAACATATTCTGTAAGGACCTCGTGGTCCTTTGTCTTGGGGGCATAGTCGCCTAATGTTTCAAGTATAGTGCTTAAGTCCCTTATAGAGATACCCTCTCTCAGCAGATTTTGTAATACCTTCTGCACATCTCCTGGCTTCAATACATTCGGCACTACTTCCTTTACAACAGATGGATTTGTCTCCTCGAGTGTCTTTAGCAGGTTATTTACGTCCTCTCGTGTCAGAAGTTCTGCTGCGTGGGCTTTAATTGTTTCAGTTAGATGCGTTGCGAGAACTGTGGTAGAATCTACTACCGTATAACCGAGCGCCTCCGCACGTTGTTTCTCTTGCTCCGTTATCCAGTAGGCAGGTAAGCCAAATGCCGGCTCCTTCGTTTTTATTCCTTCAATTTGTCCTGTAACTGCACCTGCATCCATAGCAAGGAAATATTCAGGCATACTATTCCCAGATGCTATCTTCACACCCCTAATTTTAACAACATACTGATTTGGCTCAAGCTGCATATTATCTCTTATCCGCACAGGAGGTATTACAAGCCCTACATCTACGGCAAGTTGTCTCCTTATACGGGTAACCCTTTCAAGGAGGTTGCCTCCTTGATTTGGGTCAACTAAACGTATAAGTCCGTAACCAATCTCAAGCTCCATAGGGTCTACGTGTAACAACCCCTCTACCCGCTCCGGTTTTTTCACCACCTCCTTTTCCTTTCTTTCTACTTCTTTCTTCGCCTCTACATCACTTGCCTTCTTCAGCGACCTGCTTATGAGATATAGGGTAACACCTATTAAGATAAGCGGTATCTTTGGAAGGGGCGTAAGCGCCATCAAACCAAGAAAGACGGCGGTAATCATTATTGCCTTATGGTCAGAAAAGATCTGCCCCATAAATTCCTTACCCAAGCTTGATGTGGCGGTAGCTCGTGTAACTATAAGACCTGCCGCGAGGGATATTATAAGTGCAGGAATCTGCGATACCAACCCCTCACCTATAGTTAACAGGGTATATGTATAGAGAGCTTTTTTTGCCTCCATACCATACTGTAATACACCTATTACGAAGCCGCCTACTATGTTTATCAGAACTATTATAATGCCCGCGATGGCGTCACCCCTTACAAACTTCGTAGCACCGTCCATAGCACCGTAGAAATCCGCTTCCTTCGATATCTGCTCCCTTCGTTTACGTGCCTCACTCTCTTTTATCAAGCCAGAGTTCAGGTCAGCATCTATAGCCATCTGTTTACCAGGCATAGCATCCAGCGTAAAACGTGCGGCCACTTCTGATATCCTATTCGAACCCTTTGTTATAACTATAAAGTTCACTATTATGAGAATTATAAATATTACAAAGCCAATGAGCGGTTCCTTACCTGCAACAAATTCTCCAAATGTCTCTATAACGTGCCCTGCTGCGGAGGTTCCTAACCTACCAGTATTGCCGAGTATTAACCGTGTAGCCGCAACGTCGAGGGCTAATCTATAGGCAGTCGTTAGAAGTAGGACAGATGGAAAGACGGAGAACGATGTTGGCTCCTTTCCATATACAACGGTTAGAAGTATCAGAATTGACAACGTTATGCTGAATACAAATAATATATCTATTATTATTGTCGGGAGGGGGACAAAAATGGTTATCAGTATAGCTATTATGCTACCTACAAATATTATGTCCTGATTCTTTGCAATCCACTGTGATAATCTATTCAACATAAAGTTTTTACATTGTTTCTTTATATTTATGCCACTGCAGCCATTCCTTTTAACTTATATACGTAAGCTAACACCTCTGCTACTGCCTCATATAGGTCTGGATGTATTACTTGCCCAACCTCGACCATTTTATATAGGGCTCGTGCTAATGGCGGTTTTTCTATTATTGGAATACTATTTTCTACTGCTATATTTCTTATCCTCTCAGCTATAAGCCCCATCCCTTTCGCAACCACGATCGGTGCGTCCATTTCTCCCTTTTCATATTGCAGGGCAACGGCTATCTCAGTTGGGTTCGTGATTACTACCGTTGCCTTTGGTACTTTCTGCATCATACGCTGTAAGGCAAGCTGTCTCTGTATAACACGTCTCCGCTCTCTCACCTTAGGATCTCCCTCCAAACGTTTCATCTCTTCTTTAATCTCGAATTTGCTCATACGAAGATCCTTCTCGTATTGCCACCGCTGATAACCAAAATCCAGAAGCGCAATCACGATTAAAACAAGCGCTGCCCTCAACGATAGTAGTAATGATATCTCAACTATATATTCCACAATTTGCCTAAAATCCATATCAACAAGCGCGAGTAACCTGAACCGCTCACTCCAAATTGTCATAAATAACACCGTTCCCACGGCCAATACCTTAAACATTCCAGCAAGTAGCTTAATAAACCCCCTCAACGAGAAAAGCCGCTGAAGCCCACTAACTGGGTTAAGACGGTCTAAATTAGGTGCGAGCGACTCACTATTAAGCACAAAACCAACTTGTAAAAGATTAATGGCGAGTGCGAATACCGTTATTATGATTAAAAACGGCAGAACAGACATAATTACGACATACATACCAGAGTAGAAGAAACCGCTTATATTATTCCTATCTATATCTATAGTTCCCAAATGTTCAAAAATGTAGTTACTGGTGATAAGCATCCCCTCCGCAAGTGATTTACCAAAAAAATTAAGGGCAATAATAGCCGCTAACAATATTACCGCCGAGTTCAAATCTGTACTACGTGCTACGTGCCCGCGCTCGCGTGCCTCCTGCCTGCGACGCGGCGTAGCTGGCTCTGTCTTTTCCTCGAAACTATCCTCTGGCATATAAAGTTATACCTATCCTTTCATTAAGACCATTAAGTCATTTACAGAATTCACTGACTGTAGGTTCAACTTATCAAATACATATGCAAATGCTGGGATGCCAAACGCTAAAACCAGAAATCCCACTATTATCCTGAGAGAAAATCCAAGTATGAATATGTTCATTTCTGGAACCGTTCTCGCCATAAATGCCATCGCTATTGTAATGAGCAACAATGTAACAAGCGCGGGAGCGGCTACTTTTACCGCTATTACAAACATATTGCCCACCATTACATCAGTTACCTTCAGCCCCACATCATTTGAGAGAGAAAGCCCCAGCAGAGGTATTGTCTTAAAACTATTTACCATAGAATCTATCACGAAAAAATGCCCGTTTATACTCAGATATATAATCATTCCCAGTAGAAGTTTGAATTGTCCTATTATAGAAACCTGCTGATTTGATATGGGGTCTATAATATTAGCGAGCCCTAACCCTATCTCCTGGTCTATTATCTGTCCGCCAAATTGTAACGCACTAAATAAAAGAGATGCTGAAAACCCTATTATAAAGCCAACAGCAAACTCAGATACGACGGCGAAGATATAATAACCTGCATTCTCTGGTATGTTTACCGTTGGTTTTATAATAGGATACAATATAAACACCATAATAAGCGAAAACATAATCT
>MHYJ01000115.1:5563-6740 GCA_001828445.1 Planctomycetes bacterium RBG_16_43_13 | reverse complement strand
CTCGACACATCAAGCCGGAGACTGAGGTTCCCGAGGGACAGGGAGGTTATAATTACAGATACAGTCGGTTTCATCAAAGAGCTTCCGGATGATTTACTCGGCGCCTTCAGGGCTACGCTGGACGAGCTGAAAGATGCGCACCTGCTCCTCCATGTTGTGGACATAAGCAGCCCCAGATTTGAACAGCACATGGACTCAGTTGATAAGATAATCACGGAACTTGGCATAGACCACATAGAAAGACAGATCGTATTTAACAAGACGGATAAGTGTGATGAGGAATCAGTTAAGATCCTCTGTAAGAGATACGATGCCTGTGCCGTTTCTGCCATCCACCCGGAGACACTTTCACCTTTGCTAACTGTCATGGAGTCGAGGCTTTTCATACCTGGCTATTCATCCCTTGACATGCCGTAAACTTTGTGGTTATTATGGTCTCGCTTATGCAATTTAATAGACACCTGTTCACTGCAGCCTCAACAATTATATTAATCTCTCTCTTAGTCGTTACGTCACCGGCGTTTGCACACCGTCCTTTAACTACTCAAAGCGCCTATCCGGAGAAGGTTCACAGGGTCAAACTTGAGACAGGTATCAGGGCTATGTGGTACCCGCATGGAGATGAGTCTAACAACCTTGATGTCGAGGTTAATTATGGCGTTATTAATAACCTTGATGTAGGTGTTGAAATCCCTTATGTATTCTGGAGGCCCAGTGGTGACCATAATGTTGATACACTTGGTGACATGATACTGAAATCAAGACTCTTGTTTCTTAAGGGACGAGAGGGAAATCCAATTTCGCTCACTATACAGCCATTCTTTAAAATACCGACTCCGGAGAATGATGAGAGGGTATTACAATCAGGCGGTGGAGGCGGTGCAAACGAAGGGGGTAGTGGACTCAGCACAGGCAAGACTGACTTTGGTTTTGTATTTATTGCTACAAGGGAGATGTCTAAATCATTAAATGTCCACATGAACATGGGTTATACATTTATAAACAAACCATCCTGGGATGAGGCAGCAGATTATGAGAATGTCTTTAGTTTTAAGGTGGCAGTAGAATATTTTGCAGATGATGAGATTGATATAGTTGGTGAAGTGAATGCCGAGACGAATAAAAACCCCCATAATCCTGATTTTTTATCAATCCTTCTTGGCGCAAGGTACAGGCT